>JAVLCL010000250.1:0-4037 GCA_031580825.1 Halothece sp. Uz-M2-17 | reverse complement strand
CCACAGGAAGCAAAGAGATGATAAAGAATAATCCGGTTACAGCAATCATCGTGGGTAACGTCGGAAAGCCCACAATACTTAAAATTGCTGCTACGGAAATAATTTGTACCGCTTCAATCCCAATTAAAGAAGTCCAAGACATCACACCAATGCCAATTTTTAACGGTTGACCATAACATTCACCGAGAATCGTCCAAATGGGATCAATGCGACTCCAGTAGAAGGGAGCGAGTAACGCGAGTGCCATAGTTCCCAGCGCGATCGCGATCGCATATAAACTTCCCGCTACCCCATCTGTAAAAGACTGTTCTGCTGTTCCTAACACAAACCCTAATCCGTAGTGGGCTGAAACCATTAAGGTCGCTAGAGAAACAATCCCCAAGTTGCGTCTTGTGCTCACTGCCGTCATTTTAGCCTTGATGAGTAATAATTCCTTTACCTGCTCATCTTATCAAGATTAGGGAAGTTTCTGAATGTCATTGCTTTACTCACCGATTCCATAAAAAAAATCGAGACGTTCCCAAGAACGCCTCAACAGAGAATCATCATCCAAACTTAACTTAAACCTGTATTGGTACCAGGCTTACCAGTCGCAAGTTGAACTTTAACAATTTTTCCGCCCATTTTCATAATGCGCTGTTGTTCAGTGAACCAATTGTCGTAAGGAACAAGTTTGGTAAAGTAAGTATTTTGTAATTCTCGTTGGGTACGGATGCGAGTTTGACTCGGGACACAAGCGGTCACTTTAAACATTCTCATGGGTTATAAACTCCTGCTGCAATATCTAAAAATTATGATTCTTTTAAACACACTTAGTTCGGGAGTAAGCCAGTCAATACTAGATCATTAAAACCTATCCCCTTTTTTGCTGGTTAGATAAGTCTTGAACCCCCTAGCACTCACTCGCCACTACCCGAACTGAAGTTATCATGGGTTTATCGTCTCAGGCGATTTTCAAGTTAGCTTAAGCCAGAGCAGATATAGTCGAAGTAAACGCCCATTTCTTTACCAGCATCAGGACCAACGAGACCAGCGGTTACTTCCTTCATTGCTTGGATCGCTTGAACAGTGGCGTTAATGGGAACTCCTAAGGAATTATAGGTTTCTTTTAAGCCATTGAGAACGCGCTCATCGAGGATAGAAGGATCACCAGCGAGCATCGCATAGGTGGAATAGCGGAGATAGTAGTCTAAGTCGCGGATGCAAGCAGCATAACGACGAGTGGTGTACATATTACCGCCAGGACGGGTAATATCGGAATACAGTAAGGATTTTGCAACTGCTTCTTTAACAATGTTTGCTGCGTTCGCGCTGATGACGTTAGCAGCACGCACACGGAGTTGACCAGTTTTGAAATAGCCTTTGAGCTTTTCCATTGCTGCATCATCAAGGTATTTTCCTTGTACGTCAGCAGAGTTAATAACGGAGGTAATTGCGTCTTGCATCGTTATTTTCCTTTCCTAAGTTCAGTTTATCGAGTGAGTCTAATTAACAAGTCAAGTGTAAGTGGTTTTTGAGAGAAGGCTTACTGCATTGCGCCGATTACGTAATCGAAGTAAGATCCAGCTTCTGCTGCATCTTCAGCAGACATCATGGAGCAAGCAACATCTTTCATGCAACGTACACTCTCAGCAACGGCGTTGATGGGAGTTCCGAGAGAATTGTACATTTCACGAACACCGACTAAACCGATTTCTTCGATGGGAGTAACATCACCCGCAACAACTCCATAAGTTACCAGACGGAGATAGTAGTCCATGTCACGTAAGCAGGTTGCTGTCATTTCTTCGCCATATGCGTTTCCGCCAGGAGAAACGACATCAGGACGTTTTTGGAAAAGTTGATCCCCTGCTTGTTTCACAATACGCTCACGAGCGCCAGTGAGGGTTTGAGCGATACGAAGACGTTGCTCACCACCTTCAACGAAGGCTTTAATACGATCTAATTCGCCGGGGCTGAGGTAACGGGCTTCAGCATCAGCGTTCACGATGGATTTCGTGACGATACTCATGTTTTAGAATCCTCCAACGGATAAGTTTAATATCGAATTTTGGTTTAGGCTGGCTTTTCCAGTTCCCATACTGATATAGCGTATCAGCAAACGGGATGGCTTAGTTATCCTAACAACCTTCTCCGATTTATTTTGCGATACTTCTCTCACTTTTCATTGCAGTTTTTTATATTTTGTAATATTTCTCCTCATTTAAGTGGGAAAATACAGCACTGGTACGTTGAACCTCAGAACTGAGCCTGAAGTTGAAACAATGTTAACGGGGACAAATATTTAAATGCTGCGCGATCGCGCTTTACTTCATTGCGATCAAACTTGGGCAAAATTCGCGGGATCTTGATCGCGCCGATGTCTAACTGGAATCGGTGTTCCCTGTTCGTCTCCAGCTAAGGTGGCGGTGTTTTCTAAGGCTTCTCGTAAGCGTTTGGCTGCATAAATCGACATATCTCTAGGAACACTCACGCGATCGCGCAAATATCTTAATGCAGATGCTGATCCAGCAGGAGGAGAACACACTTCACCTGTAATCAAATTCGTTAACGCACAGCGCAAGGCTTCTTCAAATAAGTCTTCTGAGGCTGGATTTACTTTTAATAAGTTCTCTCGATGCTTTAAAACCCGTTGTAAGGCTTCTTCTCGGGAGGTTTCCGGTTCAGGATACATGACATCCGGTAAGCCCAACCAAGGTCCCTGATCCACCCGTGCTTGATTCAATTTTGTTTGCGGTTCATCATTAGCATAGCAACCGCCCATTTGTGGGGGTAAATCGTGGACGTGGGTATGAAAATCACTTTGGGTTCCCCGATAAGTCGATCGCTGTTCCATCCCATCAAACCATAAGCCTAACTGAGAGTTTTCTTCCCGTAGCGAGTACCCTTTGTAATAGAACAAGCTGGCGTTCATCCGTTCCAGAAACGGGGTAAAGATAAGATCAACCATGCTAAAGCTGTCTCGGAAATAAGGACCGGGAGTTTGTTGTAGCGCATCTTCCACTTGGGCGACTACATCTGTAAACTGTTGGCGGTTGCGATAGTCTTCACGGCGCGATCGCGCAGGAACACATAACCAACTGCACCACGCCCGAAATAACAGTCGTTCTAACTTCCGTAGGGCAATACTCGCGCGATCGTTCATACTATAACCCAGCGTCCCAAAGGTTTGCTCAAGTTGGCTTAAAATATCATCACTTTCTGTCAGCAAACGATCATCGAGTTTTAACGCCGGTAACATCCCTGAAGGAACAATCTGTTTATACCAAGGCTCTTTTTCCCCATAACAAAACATCGTGACTTTTTCCACACGATAGGGAATTTGTTTCTCTTCTAACCATAACCAAACTTTTTGACAATACGGACACCAAGCATGATGGTCACGGTATAACGTTACTCGAACCTCCGATTCATCGCGCCCAAATAAGCGTAAACGAGAGTGTGCATTCGTCGGTCCATTAACGCAATCAATTGCAAAGTTTGTACGGTTTTCTAATTCTTCCCAACTCAGTGCTTTCATGATGCTGACCTTGGTTTAAAGATAACAAACAAGCTTAGTAACTATCGTAGCAAGGTACATTCTTAGTCTTTTTTCGTTAGTATGCTTCCCAAATAACAAATAACTAAGAACAAATAACATCCACCGGTTCACGGTTTACCTCAACCGACTAAGAAACGCTATTAATGACTAATTATTATATGCCATTTGCCAGAAGTTTTTTTCTAAACTCGCAATTTTCACAAACGCTGATTCTAAATATTTTTGGGTTTCTTGATCCGCTTCATAAAGGGCTTGATTTGCTTGTTTTTCTAACTGTTTTACATAGTCAGTAAAATGAGTATTGCCCCAACGATCTGCAAATTCATCATAAGGGGGAACCATTTGTCTCGGTTTTTGCCAGGCTTGATTATAAGCAAGTTCGATCGCCCAAATCACCATAGCTTGAACAGGATAGGACATTTCTCCTACTTTCTGCATATACTCACAATAAGCCTGACAGGTTTCTTGTTTTTCAATCTCTAAATTCAGATCGCGC
>JAVLCL010000249.1:0-5274 GCA_031580825.1 Halothece sp. Uz-M2-17 | reverse complement strand
AAGGTAAGGTCTTAGCTGTTTAATGGGTACACTATTTAAGCCACAGTGTACTAGCGTTGTAAATAAAATCAGAATACTCCCCATCGAGAGGGTAAACCAATAAGCCAGATGGCGACGACTACGATTAAACATAAATTGACAAATTAAGTTTGATCTGATGTATTCAGGCGATATCCCATCCCATAAACCGTTTCGATAGAATCATTTGCCCCAATGGCTGCAAGACGCTTCCGCAGTCGTCTCACTAACGTGGTGACCGCATTGCTTTCCGGTTCAGTTCCCCATTCCCATAAGGTTTGTTCAATTTGGCTGCGGGATAACACTTGACGAGGATGGCGCATCAAATATTCCATCAGTTGAAACTCACGAACCGATAACTGGATTTGAGTATCATCTTTTTCTAAAGTGAGACAATCGAGATGTAATTTTAGATCTTGGGTATAAAGAATATCTCCTTGCCAAAAAGGAGAACGCCGTCGCAATGCCCTGACACGGGCGAGTAATTCCAAGAGATCAACCGGTTTCACTAAATAATCGTCAGCCCCCGCATCCAATCCCATCACTTTATCTGCTGTCGTATCTTTCGCCGTTAGCATCAAGACGGGAGCGGTTTTCCCGAGTTGTCGATAGTTGGAACAGAGGTTGACCCCACTGAGTGTCGGTAGCATCCAGTCTAAGATTAACAAGTCATAGTCTTTTTCGGACAGTAACCATTGGGCAGTTTCAGCATCTGAGATTCCGTCCACCGTATGTCCGGCTTGAGATAATGCAACTTGGAGGGGTTCTAACTGGGCTGGATCGTCTTCAACTAAGAGGATTATCATAGAAAAGATAAATCACCAATTTGCTATTGATCGTAGCTAAACTGAATGTCTCATACTTCGCGATCGCTGCACTTTCTATCTTCTCTCGGATTAGAATTTTGGTTACCTCTACCCTTTCTCGGCTTTGGGTTTTGGTTACTCAGTGGCGTGATCACGGGACAAGTGCTCAGTCAATTCAATCCGGTTGAACATAAAGTTTCTGTGAATCCTCAACCGACACTTCTTTTTCAAAAAGACAAGATCGAGTCCATCCAAGTGACAACCCAAGAAGCCCAAGGCATGAGTCAGGTTAAAGTTAAAATGGCTGCTGCTACCCTGCAAGAATTAGAATTTTCATTTCCCCTAACCAAGTTAACAGCAGTAGAAGCAGCCCTCGCTCAAGAATTAGGATTATCTCAAAAGGAGGTTCGGCAGCTAATTCAGAGAGAATCAGAATCCACCCTCTCTTCTCAACAAACGCGTCGGTTGGTTAATGATTGACTGGAGATTAAACGTTAATTGGGAGGCGCTAGCAGCAGCCTACGAACAGCGCCACCAGCAAAGGAAAGTTCGAGAAACCCCAAGAAAATATCAGTTTCGGCGCAATGGATCACCTTCTCTTCCTCCTAGCCTAGTTTTAAGAGACTATCAAAGCCAAGCGGTGGTCAGTTGGTTTCGTCAGCGCGGACGGGGAATGCTGAAGATGGCAACGGGAAGTGGCAAAACGATTACTGCTCTTGCGATTACAACAGAACTTTATGAGAAGATTGGGTTACAAGTTTTATTAGTGGTGTGTCCTTATCGTCATTTGGTTACGCAATGGGCGCGGGAATGTGAACAGTTTTCTCTACAACCTCTGTTAGCTTTTACTGGTGTGGACTCTTGGCAACGAGATTTATCCAATCAGCTTTATCATCTCCGGAAAGGTACGCAGGATTTTCTAACCATTATCACCACCAATGCCACATTAATCACCGAAGGTTTCCAGTCGCAACTTGCTTATTTACCGGAGAAAACCTTAATTGTGGGAGATGAGGCGCATCATCTCGGTTCACCCCGTTTGCTGGCGAGTTTACCCACTCAGATTGGCTTACGACTCGGATTATCAGCAACACCAGAACGCTATTTTGATGAGATGGGAACTGAGGCAGTATTTGACTATTTTGGTCAGACCTTAACGCCAGAGTTTACTCTCGCTGATGCGATCGCGCAAGGGGCTTTAGTCCCCTATTCCTACTATCCGGTTTTTGTAGAATTAACTGCCTCTGAAGCCCTCGCTTATGCCAAATTAACAAAACGCATTGGTTGGGCGTTAGCAGATAATCCCAATTGGCACAACAATGAAACCCTGACTGCTTTACTGATGCAGCGATCGCGCTTAGTGGGAACGGCTGACAATAAACTACCCACTCTCGCCCGTTTAATGTCCACCCGTTTAGACACCAGTCATACTCTATTCTATTGTGGCGATGGCGCGATCGAAACCGCATCGCATGGGATTCATCGCCAAGTGGCTGCAGTCACTCGCCTCCTCGGGAATGAATTAGGCTTTCGCGTTCACAGCTACACCGCCGAAACCCCCATCAATGAGCGCGAACAATTACGGACACAGCTTGAAACTGGAGCACTGCAAGGGTTAGTTGCCATTCACTGCTTAGACGAAGGGGTTGATATTCCTGCCATTCGCCATGCGGTGATTTTAGCCAGTACCGGCAACCCACGGCAATTTATTCAACGGCGAGGGCGTGTTTTACGTCCCCATCCTGGGAAAACCGAAGCGACAATCTTTGATCTGATCGTGATTCCGCCACAGCTTGATCGCGAAACATGGGACGTGGAACGCAACTTATTACGCAAAGAATTAAAACGCTTTTTAGAATTTGCCAAACTTGCCAAAAATTCAAAAGCAGCAACAGAGAAGTTACTCTACTTACAAGACCAATATCAACTCGAACATTAAAAATTTTCACCAATGACAATTAATCGATCGCGCTCACTAAATCGAATCGGTTTTAATTTCGGTGGATTCAAAACAATCCCATAGCCTTGAAATTCCTGTGTTCCCGCATGAGAACAGCGATAACCAATGGCAATTTCTTGCTTTTTCTGGGCTGCTTTCATTAGCGTATAAAAAGAGACCGGTTCCTGCAATTGAATATAATTAGAAATCGGTTTTAAGTAAATTTCGCAGCCATTTGGTTCTAACAATTCATTAATCACATCACTACACAAAGGATTTTCTGCAATTTGAGAAATCATTAAACTGGTTAGACGATCACTGACAATAAAATCATCTACTTGGGCAATTGTCGCTAGCTGTTGATTACGACTATCCATCATCTCACTGGTAATGGAAAAATGATAACCTCCTTCTTTGGCAATTTGTCGTAAATGGAGAAGAGACGTTAAAGTAATGCCGTCTGCTTCTTCGGCATCTAAATGATCTGAATAGGCTAAGAGAATAATATGATCAATCACTTGTAAGGGCAGACGATTTAAAAGTTGGCGATCCGTAATATCTCCCGTTTGAAATAAAACACTTAAATGTTCTAATCGTTGTAATTTAGGATTCGTTTCTTGCGCGATCGTACTTTCATCGGCAATAACAGTCGCTACTGATCCAAAGCAAACATAAGCATCCAGTTTTTGAATAATTGTTTCTGCTTGTTCATTCCAACCCAAAATTAGAAATTTTTCCGGCTTTTTCCCAACCGTTTTATCACTTAAAGACTGTTCTGAAAACTTAATGCGCTCTCGATTTTCCCAGAATTTAATATGGCGGTAATTATTAGCAATGACAATCATTTGATCTCCTTCTTTTAAAGTCGTATGAGGAGAAGGCTTTAAACAAGGATCGCCATTTTCTGGACAATATCCAATAACAATTGCATTTTCATATGCAAAGATACTTTCGGAAAAAGTTTCCCCCGCTAGCGTCGTCACCGGATCAAAATAAATTTCATTTCCCGCAAAAGAAAGCAGTTCTAAATAAACTCGAGATAACCCAGGCTGACGACAAATTTGGGCAATAACTCGGGCAATAAAATCACCTGTCAGCACAAACTCAACCCGATCTTTCCCCACTGTTTCTGCAATTTGTAAGTTTTTGGGATTTTGAATTTCCGTTACAATCCGATAGGGGTCGCTGCGACGTTCTGGATTATTAGAAAGGGCTAAAAGGGTTTTAATAACACTGGTATCAGGATTACTATTTTGTTCAGGAGGAAGAATGATAATTGATTTTGCCCGATCTAAATTTGTAATCTTTAAATCAATTAAATCTGTAGCCACCCCTTGACGACAAATGACACGAATCCGACGATTTTTGCGGATGCGAGTGCGGACTTCTTCCTCCATTTCCACTTTATCTTTATCTCCCAAAATAACCACTGTTACAGGAATGCGTTCATCATCAATCAAAAGTAATTCTGAAAGAATAGGAAAAACTTGCGTGGACCATCCTAAAATAACGATATGATCCGATTCCAAAACTTGTGAGCGCCCTCGACGCAGTTGATACAGTTTCCCTTCAATTCCCGCTACAATGACCCCAATAATAATGCTCACTGTAAATAAGTTGAAGAGAATTAAAATCAACATACTAACTCGCGTCGGCCAAGGCAATCCTTCTGTGGGATCCCAAGAGATTAAAGTGGTGACTAAAAATGTCCAAATTTGATCCGCAAGCGTCGGTTGGGAAGCATATCCCGTTTCCCAAGTAATCAAAGAAACACTTAGGACCACTACCGCACCAATGACAATCAGCCAACCTAATAAAGCAATTGACCCTCTCGAAAGAAGATTATCGAAGGCATATCTGAATCGTTCGCGCCAAGGAGAATTTGTCATCGAAGTGTTCTCAGTAAGTATTCAATCAAAATTTAGCAAACATGATTTGATCAATTTCCGTAAAGAGGCGGATTCGGAAAGTTATTATTTAAAATAAAGTGAGAGCACAACTATAACTTAAAATGATCGCTTGAATTGATGCAATTACCGGGAATGGGTAAAGTTCACAATCCTGTCCGTTGGATTGTCGGAATCCTTGCGGTGGGAACACTGACTGTCGGAACCAGTGTTTATCTTTTGAATCGCAATAAGCAAGAATACAATTTGGAAGCGTTAACGGTTCCCGTAGAACAGAAAAATTTGCAAGTGACTATTGAAGCCAGTGGCAAGATACAACCCGTTCAGAGTGTTAATCTTAGCCCGAAGACAGCAGGACGTTTAGAAGCGCTATATGTAGAACAAGGCGATCGCGTTGAGAGAGGTCAAGCCATTGCAGTGATGGAAAATGACCAATTGCAAGCGCAACTTGATCGCGCCAAAAGTAATTTAGCCGAAGCCCAAGCCCGTCTCGCCGAAGCCCAAGCCGGGTCACGCCTGGAAGAAATAGAACAAGCCCGCGCTAGTTTAGAACAAGCAAAAGCCCGTCTTGCCGAAGCTCAAGCAAGAATTCCTGAAAATATTG
>JAVLCL010000248.1:0-5279 GCA_031580825.1 Halothece sp. Uz-M2-17 | reverse complement strand
CCCATATCCTGACATTCCGCTGCAACGGTTTCTTTACTTTTTCCGGATAACAGCATATAAAGACTCAATAAATTATCGCATTCGGGACGTTCAGGATCATCAAAGGTTAATCCTTTAACCGGATCGGTTTTGCAGCGTTTAATTTTCTTTTGAATCACCTCTGGGGGATCGAGTAAATTAATCCGACTCATCTCCGAGGGGTCAGATTTTGACATTTTTTTCGTTCCATCAAGTAAACTCATCACCCGCGCGCCTTCCGTGCGAATTAAAGGGGTGGGAAGTTTTAAGACGGGTTGGTCTTTTTTTCCAAATTGATCGTTCACTCGCAGCGCAATGTTCCGGGTTAATTCTAAATGCTGTTTTTGGTCTTCCCCAACCGGAACTTTATCCGCATCATAGAGTAAGATATCTGCTGCCATCAAAACCGGATAATCTAACAACCCCGCGCTGACATTTTCCCCTTGTTTAACCGCTTTTTCTTTAAACTGAATCATCCGTTCTAACCAGTTTAAAGGGGTAATGCAGTTGAGTAGCCAAGCCAGTTCACTATGGGCGCTGACATGAGACTGGACAAAAATCGTGGAATACTTTAAGTCAATGCCACAAGCGAGATACAACGCTGCGATTGTGTAAGTATCTTGAGCAAGGGTTTCTGGGTTATGGGGAACGGTAATCGCATGAAGATCAACAACGCAAAAGAAGTTATCATAGTCTTGTTGAGTTTCCACCCAATTCCGAATCGCGCCTAAGTAGTTTCCTAAGTGAAGATTTCCAGTGGGTTGAACTCCTGAAAGTATCCGTTGGGCTGCCATAAAATTTCCTTGTCATTACCTGAGAAAATTATATAGCATGAGCGGTTATGGCTTAATAATGTTGTTGTTTGAGGTTGAGTGAGTCAATGTCTTCTGTCTCGAATTCTGATTCTGATCGCGCTTTTAAAAGTCGAATCTTAAACTTTCTCAATCGCCAATGGTTACAATTCGGCGATCGCGCTAAAATCGGCTTGCGACAACTTCAAACTGCTACCGTCTGGGGAATGCAAATCCTAGCTTATCCCCTCTATCTCCTCGTTCAAACTTCAACGGTTGTCAGCAAACAACTGCAAAATAAAGCGGTTAAACTACTCTCTCCTGCTAAAGAACAAGAAACTGCTTCTGTCGCCAGTCAGCCCACCGCTGTTATTCTCAATAGTCTTCATCATTGGTTAGAAGGAACGCCCTATCAACTCTTTCCCCTTCCCCAAACCCGTCGTAGCCTCGGGGAAAAACTCCAGTTTTGGCGTAAACAGCAGCCAGCTTCCACCTCATCCCCTGCAGTTAATTTTCCCACAACATCGCAACAACAAGGACTCCTGCAAAATCTTTCTTTTCTTTCCAATCTTTCCAAAAAGCAATCCAACCCAACGCAACATTATCTGATTCAAGGCATTGCCACTTATCTCGAAACGGGGAAACTGGTTTTAGTGACCACCGAAAATCAAGCGATTGATCTCCTCTCAGACGCGCAACATGAACAACTTAAGCAACGGATGAAAATTCTCCTTGAATGTTACGAACAACTGCAACAGCCTTGGTGGTGGCGGGTGGTATCGGAATCAGAAAAGGGAGGATTGCGTCCTCTGCGTTGGTTTTCCAAGTTAATCATTTGGATTCAAACTAGCCCTTTAGCCAAACGTTTAAACTGGTTTCAAGAGTCACAGTTGCGGTTTAGTTCTGGTTATGAAGATATTTCTCAAGTTCCTCCTTTTCCCCCAGAAACTGGAATCTTAGATCAACTTGATCGCGCCCTGTCTCGCTGGGAAAATACGCAACTGAGTCCTGTTATTGACAAAATTCGCCATTGGAAAACCACTCTGGATCAAAAAGAAGATCCCAATGCGATTCTCTCCATTATTCGCTCAGCCGTTGATTATTTTTATGGAGTGAATGCAGACAATCGTCTCACTGGAGACGCGCCGAAAAAAGAAACGCCCAAACTGCTACAACCGGTTTATCGTCTCATTGAACAGGGGAAAGGAAGGATTCAAAATTCTACTGTGAGTGATGGTATGGATCAAGATCCATTTACCGTTCAGCAGTTGATTCAGGCTGCAATGGATTACTTTTTTGAGAAACCGGATCCCAATTCTGCCCATTCTTTACCTGACCTTGATATTTCCAGTGAACCATGGTTAGAAAGAGCGGATTTATTTGGTGAGAAGGAATCATCTCAGGCTTTACCTCCTACTTCACCGAGTAAGGAACAAAAGGAAGATTTTCCTGTTGTAGTGAGTCGTTACTTAACAGCGCCAGCTAAAACAAAAACGAAGGAAGAAGAAACGGAAGCAGACAACCCTTCCGACTGGTTGCAGACAGAAGCCGTGTCTATGGGATATGAAAAACATATCCTAGCTCGCATTTTAGAATGGTTGGATCGCGCTTTAGTGTGGTTAGAAGAGAAATTCTTACAAATCTGGACAAGAGTCAAACAATTCCGGAATCGTTCCCGATAAAATCTCAACAAGTTCCCTCAAGAGAGAGGTTAAGTGGGCGCAACAATTTGTTAAATTGTATAGCATGGCACAGTCACGTTTACAAAAACTTATCTCTTATTTGCGCCCCCATCGGAAACGAATGCTGATGGGCATTTCCGCGTTATTAGCAGTGAATTTACTCAGCGCTGCGATCCCGTTGTTAATTCGCGATAGTGTTGATCAAACCTTTGATAATAACCGCTTCTGGTACTATGTCGTGGGAATTATCATTCTTGCCTCTGTGATGTGGGGCATTCGGATGGTATCTCGCCTTTTAATTTTTGGTGTTGGGCGTAAGGTTGAATACGACTTAAAACAAAGGATTTTTCAGCATTTACTCCGGTTAGATCCCGGTTACTTTGCTTTCAATACCTCTGGTGACTTAATTAATCGTGCCACAAGCGATGTGGATAATGTGCGCCGGTTGGTGGGGTTTGCCGTATTGAGTGTGGTGAATACGATATTTGCTTATACCATTACCCTCCCTTTTATGTTGTCCATTGATGTCAACTTAACTCTACTCGCGATCGCGCCCTATCCGTTTATTTTAATCGCCGTTCAACTTTCTAGTCGCAATCTCAGTCGCCAACAGGAAGAAGTGCAAGAAAATCTTTCTGATCTCAGTCAGTTGATTCAGGAAGATATGAGCGGGATCTCTTTAATTAAGATTTATGCCCAAGAAGAAAACGAAAGACAAGCATTTGCTAATAAAAATCAAAGCCTACTGGAATCGAATCTAAAATTAGCGCGGACTCGGAATATTTTATTCCCGATTATTGAGGCGCTAGCTGCGGTGAGTTTACTCTTTTTACTGGGCATTGGATCCCGGGGTTTGAGTAGTGGTGAAATTACCAATGGTGACTTTGTAGCGTTAATTATTTACGCCCAGCGTCTTGTTTTCCCCATCGCCTTACTTGGTTTTACCATTACCGCTTATCAACGGGGTGCGGTGAGTGTGGATCGGGTGCAAGCCATTTTTGAAGCGGAACCGACCATTCAAGATCATCCCGATGCAATCACACTTCCTTTAGAAACAGTGAAAGGGCATCTCGAAGCCAAAGACTTAAAGTATCATTATCCTGGATCGCAACAGTGGGCATTACAAGAGATTAACTTTACCATTCAACCTGGAGAAGTGGTGGCGGTGGTTGGGTCAATCGGGGCTGGAAAATCTACGCTCGCCAATGCCCTTCCGCGTTTATTGCCCATTGAAGAAGGACAAGTATTTTTAGATGGCTATGATATTACCAAAATTCAATTAGAAGATTTACGTCGCGCGATCGCGTATGTTCCTCAAGATAGCTTTTTATTTAGTACCACGATCAGTAATAACATTGCTTATGGCGATCCTTATGCGGATATGGATTTGGTTGAAACATCCGCTAAAGCCTCGCAAATTCACCCTGAGATTCTAAGTTTTCCTAAGCAATATGACACCATTGTCGGTGAACGGGGCATCACTCTTTCTGGTGGACAACGTCAGCGTGCTTCTCTAGCGAGAGCGTTATTAGTCGATGCACCGGTTTTAATTTTAGATGATGCTCTCTCTAGTGTGGATAATCGCACGGCAACGGAAATTTTAAGCAGTTTATCGACTGGGGTAGAAGGAAAAACCGTTATCTTTATTACTCACCAACTTTCTGCAGCAGCAAAAGCGGATCGATTGCTAGTAATGGATCAAGGTCAGATCGTGCAAACGGGGACGCATGAGGCGTTATTAGCAGCAGAAGGCTTATATCGCTCACTGTGGAAACAGCATCAATTGGAAGAAGTGTTGAAGTGACTATTGCCTCTAAAATAGATTCAAATGAATTGATACTCCAACGGCTGAAGCACGTTGGTTTTACGGCGACTTCTATAACATCCAAGTAAGGGAAGTTTTGAGTGATGCGCCAACAAAAATTATTGAATTTTCATCAATATTTCTTCCCCTTTCTTCTCTTATTAATCTGGCTAGTTGGCGTTATTATTGATCGCATTTGGTTTCAGTTAGATCAGGGGGTTCCCGCCTGGGATCAAGCGGATTATTTAAATGGGGCGATGAATTATTGGCACGCCTTACAAACACCTGACTGGTTTAGTCCGAATTGGTGGGAAGAATTTTGGCTTCTTTCTTCTAAAATACCGCCTGGAACTTATATTTTAACCGCTCCTTTTCTAGAAGTTTTTGGCACGAATGCGGATGCAGCAACAGCAATTTTAATCGTTTTTAGTCTTGTTTTATTGCTTTCTGTTTATGGCTTAGGAAGACAATTATTCAGTCCGCAAGTGGGCTTATTGGCTGCTGTATTTTGTCAAGTTTTACCGGGTTTATATCGCTATCGCACAGAATTTGTTTTAGATTATCCCGTCACGGCAATTGTTACGTTGAGTTTTTTTAGTTTGACGTTATGGAAACAATCGGCTTGTGATGAGAAAAAACGGAATCGCTGGTTATGGGCGGTTTTAGTTGGCTTTTCAATTGGTCTGGGGTTGATGATTAAGCAAACCGTTGTTTTATTTCTTTTCTTCCCCATTTTATGGTTATTTTTGATAACAATTAGGAAGCGAAAGTGGGAAAATTTAATTCAGTTTTTGATTGGATTATTAACCGCTTTCTTGATTGCTTTTCCATGGTATAAAACCAATTGGTTACTCATTTTAACCTCTGGAAAACGAGCAACGGTTGACTCCGCGATCGCGGAAGGAGATCCGGCATTAAATACCCTTGATGCTTGGCTTTATTATGGCAAAGTCTTACCCTATTTACTCTCTTGGCATCTGCTAC
>JAVLCL010000247.1:5046-5282 GCA_031580825.1 Halothece sp. Uz-M2-17 | reverse complement strand
CCAGCACGAGCGCGTGTGATTGCTTCTTGTGCAGCAGCATGGACGGCTAACACATCCATCCCATCGACTTCAACTCCTTCCATCCCAAATACACTGGCTTTTTTATAAATTTCCGGTTGAGAGGTCGCGCGATCGTGTGCCATTCCAATCGCCCATTTATTGTTTTCAACCACAAATAAAATGGGTAAGTTCCATAAAGCAGCCATATTGAGGCATTCAAAAAACTGACCATTATT
>JAVLCL010000247.1:0-5036 GCA_031580825.1 Halothece sp. Uz-M2-17 | reverse complement strand
AGCCGTCACTTGATCTGCATTGGGGTCACCTAATACTTCCCGACGATATTTACTCTGAAACGCTACGCCAGTCGCTACTGGAATCCCCTCAGCAACAAAGGCATAGCCCCCTAACAAATTGTGAGGTTCGGAAAATAAGTGCATAGAACCACCGCGCCCTTTACTACAGCCTGTTTCTTTGCCAAACAGTTCTGCCATCACTTCTTTCGGCGGGACACCTGCACTCAAGGCATGAACGTGATCGCGATAGGTACTTGCCACATAATCCTCATCTTGGCGCATGGCTTTAATAACACCAGTGGAAACAGCTTCTTGTCCGTTATAGAGGTGAACAAAGCCAAACATTTTGCCCCGATAGTACATTTCGGCACACTTATCTTCAAATAAGCGTCCGAGGGTCATATCTTCGTATAAGATTAAGCCTTGTTCACGATTAATTTGTGAGCGTTGCGGTTGAAAAGTGGGTAAAGTTCGTTCAGCGACCATAGATTTTTTATGATTTGAGATGAGTGAACTACCTGCACTAAATCGCACGTGGCGATCTCAGTGAGGTTTCCTACCCAAAGAAGGACAATCCAGTTGAAAGACTGTTTGATTTTCCCTTCTGGCGATAGGCTTTGCCCCGTGTTCCACAGGTTGCGAATTTACCGCTACTTTCCTCTAGGAAGTTGATTTCTGAGGGATCGGCGGTGAAAAGCAGGGAGAAAATAGGAAATTCTTGTAGGCTGGGCTTGCTTTTGAGCTTATCATCTCCCCTGCAAGACTTGATTTATTCTATCACCACGCTTGACGATTGATCTATGACCTCACCATAAATTTCAGTAAGTGATTTGAACAAATTAATCTGATTTAGCAAGGTATCATTCATCTTGACAACAATTAAAATCTCAGAAGGAGATCTTGAATGTGTGGGGCTAACTCATTTCGGCAAGATTTCTGTCTTTGCTCAATGTTAATGTAACCGCTCAACGCTGGGGAAATGAACCGTGCGCATTCCGCTCGACTATTACCGGATTATCGGTCTGCCTTTACAAGCAACTGCCGACCAAATTGAGCAGGCTTATCAGGACAGACTCCGCCAAACTCCTCACTCGGAGTACACTCAGGGAACGCTAACTGCTCGTCAAGAACTGATTCAATGGGCATATCAAGTGTTATCTGACCCTGAGCAACGGAGTGAGTATGATGCTAATTATCTGCTCACGACTTATGATGTAGAAGGGGAAGAAGCGGTGGCTCTACCGCATATTGAAACTGAAGAAGAAGCGCTGGTAACAGCCCCCCAAACTCCCAAAATCAATGTGGAAACCCCTCAACAATTACTGGGAGCGTTATCAATCTTATATGAACTCGGAGAATATCAGCGAGTCCGAAGTTTGGGGGAGTGGGTTTTATCCAATCCTGATCACGCTCTGATGGCGGAGAAGGAGGAACTCTCCCCAGCTATGCAAAAGGATTTGGTGTTAACGATCGCGCTCTCTTGTTGGGAATTAGGACGTGAATTATGGCGACAAGAACAGTATGAATTAGCTGCTGCTGTGGTCGGAGAGGGAAAAGATCTTTTAGTCGATTGGGATTTATTTCCACAATTACAGCAGGAAATGAATAGTGAATTGAACAAACTGTCTCCTTATCGCGTGTTTGAGTTGCTGTCTCAGCGCCCTGTTGATGAAGAAGCTGTTCCTAAGGGAATCACGCTTTTAAAGGAGATGTTTACCAAGCGAGGAGGAATTGATGGGGAATACTCTGATGATTCGGGTTTAGATGGAGATGAATTTTTGCATTTTGTCCAACAAATTCGAGAGTATTTGACCGTTCAAGAACAAGAAGAACTATTTGCTCAAGAAGCTGAACGGTCTTCAGTTGCCCTGTATTTAGCGGGTTGTGCTGGCATTGCCCGAGGATTTGCTTATTTAGAACCACACTATATTCGTAAAGGACAACAATTTCTAGAACGGTTAGAACGAGATCATCAACAAAAAGAAAATCGGGCTGATGTCTATTTAGAGGAGTCTATTTGTGCCCTTTTATTGGGAGACACAGATACGGCGTTGTCTTTAATTGAGCAGAGTCAAGAAACAGACGCGATCGCGCAAATTCAAGCCTATGCAGCCCAAGCGGATGAAACACCAGATCTTTTACTTGGGTTATGCAATTATGCTGAAGAGTGGCTAGAGTCGGTTTTATTCCCGAAATTTCTCGATTTAGCGGATGAATCAGCATCACTGAAAGATTATTTTGCCAGTCATTCTGTACAAGAAACTCTTGAATCTTTTCAAAATCTTGAATTAACGGATGCAGAAGATGAAACACAAGCTCGAACTGCCAATTTCTTCACCCCTCCCGACACCGTTAATTTCCCATCACAATCCCCTGCAACAGAGGAGATTGAACCATCTCGGCAAGAATCCGCTTCTAGCAAGAAACGTCGTCACTTGCGTCCCAAACGCCGATCGCGCGTTTCTTCAAAATTCTCTCGGATCATGTCTTTATTTTTAGTGACAGGCGTTGGTTTAGGCGCGATCGCGCTGGTGCTTTTTGGGGTGTATCGAGGCGTTAGTGCCTTATGGTCACGGCTATCTCCCAATCAACAGACGGCAACGGTTCAAGCCCCACCGTTAGCCCTAAAATTAAATGCCCCTCCCGTTTCTCTACCAAATGGGGAATCAGAAGAAAACAACACTGATTCTGTTTTTCTCAATCGCGATCGCGCAGCAGCAATTATTAACAGGTGGTTCACTCAAAAAAGCCAAGCTCTCGGTTCTGACTATAACACGGCAGCCCTAAACTCGATTTTAATTGATCCCTTGCTCTCGCAAGTGCAAAACCGCGCTCAAACCTTTGCTAATCGTAATTCTTACCAACAATTTGAACACGAAATTATCAACATTGACGGTTGGAAGCATCCCACCAATAACCCGAACCAAGGTCAAATTACAGCAACGGTGCGTGAAGCAGCGCGGTTTTATCGCAATGGGGAAGAAATTCCCAGTCGTTATTATGATTCAACTTTGAAAGTACGCTATGATGTAGTGCGCGAAAATCAGACTTGGCGGATTAAGGGGATTACAGTACTCAATGACCAGTGACCAGTTAGCAAAGAACAAGGAACGAATAACGAATAACTAATATGACAAAACTTACACCTAATGCAAGTCATCGTCTTGCCATTCAATTATCTTATTCAGTTAATCCATCTCAAGAACAACCCGCAATGTTGGTACAAATTACCAATACGATCGCGCAACTGCGGGGCAAAATTGGCGATATTATCCTCGAAAGTGAAACGCGAGACACGATTCAACGTCGCTTGATGGTTGATGCTTATAGTGAAGACCATGGGGAAGCAATGGTTGAAGGCTTACGCAGCATTCCCGATCTCAACGTTGTTAGTGTTTCAGATCAAACTATGGCGTTGCATGAAGGAGGGAAAATCTCCGTTGAGAGTCGAATTCCCGTGAAATCACAAGGGGATTTAGCCATGGCATATACCCCAGGTGTCGGGAGAGTTTGTCGCGCGATCGCGCAGCACCCCGAAAAAGTGTTTTCTTTAACCATTAAAAGCAATACCGTTGCCGTGGTTACTGATGGCAGCGCCGTGCTAGGTTTAGGAAATTTAGGGGCTGCGGGGGCGTTACCGGTTATGGAAGGAAAAGCCCTGTTATTTAAAGAATTTGCCGATGTTGATGCCTTTCCCATCTGCTTAGACACCCAAGATACTGAAGAAATTATTACCGCTGTCAAGCAAATTGCACCGGTATTTGGTGGGATTAATTTAGAAGATATTAGTGCGCCCCGTTGTTTTGAAATTGAACAGCGATTACGAAAAGAATTAGAGATTCCGGTCTTTCATGATGACCAACATGGAACCGCAATTGTCGTATTAGCAGCCCTGATTAATGCCCTGAAATTAGTCGAGAAACCCCTCTCAGATGTCAAAATTGTGATTAATGGGGCAGGGGCTGCTGGTGTCGCCATTGGGCGTTTATTGAAAGATGCAGGGGCAAAATCAGATCAAATTATTCTGTGTGACTCTAAAGGGATTGTTAGCAGCGATCGCGCCAATTTAACCCCAGAAAAAGCAGAATTTGCTGCTACAGAAAAGGGATCACTTGCTGATGCCATGAAACAAACTGATATTTTTATTGGCGTGAGCGTCCCTGGTATTGTCACCCCCGAAATGGTAAGCTCAATGCAATCTAACCCCATTATTATGGCGATGTCCAATCCGATTCCAGAAATTCAGCCGGAATTGATTGCTGATCAAGTGGCGGTGTGTGCAACCGGACGCAGTGACTATCCGAATCAGATTAATAACGTTTTAGCGTTTCCTGGCATTTTTCGGGGAGCATTGAATTGTCGGGCTTCTGTCATTACCACTCAGATGTGTTTAGAAGCAGCAAGCGCGATCGCATCCCTGATTTCTCCCAACGAACTCAATGCAAACTATATCATCCCTTCTGTTTTCGATTCGCGAGTTGTCACCGCCGTTGCTGAAGCTGTAGAAAAAACAGCCCAACAAGAAGGCGTAACCAGTAACCAAAGAACAAAGAATAAATGATAAATGATAAATGATTGCTCGTAGAGAACTTGAAGAACAAACCAGTAAATCCTATAAGAAAAAAAATAAATGGATTATACGCTTTGAACAAGTCATGGCATTCATTGCCTTATTTAACTTAGGTCTGGTTTTTTTTGATATTAGTTATATTCCCTTTCGTAACTTTTATCTCAAAGAATTTCGACTGATTGTTCAAGGCTTAAATTATATTCCTCAATCTGACTTTATTGAACAATATACACCGAGTTTAATCTCAGCCTATCGCCAAATTCCAGATTCTTTTTTAGAACAAGCTCCCCTCTTAGCGCAAGGATATGATTACGTGAAAGGGATTGAACCGCATCCTGAAACCGAACAATATTTACAAACTGTTGAAATTTTAAAGCAACAGGTCGAAAAAACGGGGTTGCAATCCTATCAATCCCAACGAATTTTAGAAGATTTACGTCAGCAAAGCCTTCAAATTATTCAAAAC
>JAVLCL010000246.1:0-5301 GCA_031580825.1 Halothece sp. Uz-M2-17 | reverse complement strand
TCCCTGAGAGGCGGCGAGAAGATAAGAGAGTTCGGTTTGAATGCGTTCGGCTGCCACTGCTTGTAAACAAGGTGCAATTTCGCGGATCGTATTACGGGTGACTTCATCAATCGTAAAGTTCAATTGACCCGCTTGTCGATAGGCGCGGAGTAAACGTAGGGGATCATCTCGCAAGTTTTTTGGTGAAACCATTTTGATCACTCTGGCTTCTAAATCTTGTTTTCCCTGTAGCGGATCGATTAAGGTTTGCGATTGAAGATGATGCGCGATCGCGTTGATGGTAAAGTCTCGACGGTGTAAGTCTTGTTCTAAACTTTCCCCTTCAATTTTGGCAAAATCAACGGTTCCCTCTGCAAAGACAATTCTTGCAATATCCCGTTCCGCATCCAACACGACAAACCCCGCCTGACAACGATTTGCGATTTCACGCGCTAGTTCCACTGCCTTATCTTCTAGAATTAAATCGAAATCAAATGGGTCTCGTTGTCGATTTAAAAGCGCGTCCCGCACTGTTCCCCCCACTAAACAGGCATCCGCAGGAAGCCACGCTTGAGGAAACGGTAACTTTAACTTTGATAAGCGATCATTCATAGAACTGTTAATAAAGAACCAGTAACCCATTACTCCTAAGCTAAACTAGCACTAAAAGTAAGCAGGGTGAAAAAGCATACTATGTGTATCTGTATTAACTGCCACTACGTTGATCGCTGCACAACTTATCATGCCGTAGAAACGCAGCACGAACAACCTCACCTGACGGATAATCCTGATTTTGAACCCATTGAACCCACGGTTAACGTTAACATCCGTCCTCAAGAAGACTATATCGAAATAGAATGGGATGTTGTCGGTTGTGAAAGTTTCCTTGAAGAAGCCGGAAAATGGGCAAAATTACGTCCCGGTGAACCCGTTCCCACTTAAGTTTTGAGAAAGAGAGAGTCATCAATTGTTGATTAAGAATTAAGTCCTATCTGAAGCTATAGTCTTATCAATTTTGGCAGGTGGTAGGATGGAGGCTTTGATGATTCTTTTAATCGGGATAGAGTTGCATGGGAAATTTACAATTGCCAACGATTGGGCGCGCGATCGCGTTTGTCTTACTCTGGAATTCTGGCTTTATCGGGGCAGAATACGGCTTACCTTCTACAGGGACGTTTACGTTGCTATTCTGGCGATATTTGCTATTAACCCTTGTTTTATTCTTGTATCTCAAAGCTAGCAATCGTTTTGTGATTCCGAATCGTACAACTCTGTTTCACACCTCATTCGTTGGAGTGTTAGCCCATGGCGTTTGGCTCAGTTGTGCTCTCCTCGCCTTAGAACAAAATGTTCCTGCAGGGATTGTTGCCCTAGTTGTTGCCCTGCAACCCCTTGTTACTGGGGCTTTATCAGGAATTGTCGTCGGAGAGCATCCTAATCTCCGGCAGTGGTTTGGCTTAACCATTGGCTTTCTTGGTGTCGCGATCGCGGTGGGAACCCGAATCCAACTCAATAATGACGCTTCGACCATCGGTTACTTTATCCCGTTTGGTTCTGTTATTGCCATTACATTTGCCAGTCTTCTACAACGCCGACGACAAGTTTCATCGCAAGATCAAACGCCTTTGAGTGTTAGCCAAAATTTGTTTTATCAAAGCCTTGCCACAGCTTTTATCCTATTTTTCCCTGCGATCGGGGTAGAAAACTTAGTCATACAATGGAATGTACCATTCGTGGCAACTTTAAGCTGGCTCATTCTTGGGGTTTCCCTTGGGGCTTATGGTGTGATGTGGCAACTTTTGTCTGAGTTAGATGCCACACGAGTCGCCAGTCTTTTTTATCTTGGTCCACCGGTTACGATGGGGATGGCATGGCTTGCCTTTGGCGATATCCCACAACTCACTGATGTTGTTGGTCTAGGAGTGGTTATTTTAGGCGTTTTTTTCGTGCAAGTTGCTAAATAACACTCTTTCCCACTTCCACTTAACTCCCGTTAGACACAAAAAATTAACAGAACAAAGATGTTACCCTTAACTCGGACTTTTTTAGCAATCGCTGCAATCCTTGGCGGAACCTCTGTAGCAGCAGGGGCGTTTGCCAGCCATGCCCTTCAGGAAAAACTGAGTGAAAGGGCGCTGGAAATTTTTGAAACCGCAACCCAGTATCAGATGTATCATGCTCTTGCCTTACTGGGGATCGCTTTATTATGCAGTCGCCCCGAAACATCACAGACACTGCTGATCGGATCTGCTGTTGCTTTTATTTTGGGGATTGCCCTTTTTTCAGGCAGTTTATACGCTTTAAGTTTGACAGGAACGCAATGGCTAGGCGCGATCACCCCCTTAGGAGGAGTAGCATTTCTTGTAGGATGGGGAGGTCTTACGGTTACTGCGTTTAGGCTGAGATAAGGTCGTACTAAGACTGAACCTTAATTCCATAGTTTTGAAAGATATCAATGGTATTAGCTATTAATTCTGGCGTGGGTGGTTGTGTCTCTTGCAATTGATAGTAATAACCTAATTTTTCCCACTTATATGCTCCCATTTGATGAAAGGGGATCACTTCTACGATTTCTACATTATGCAAGCTAGCGATAAACTCAGCTAATTTCCGGATATTCTCCATAGAATCAGTTAAATTGGGCACCAGTACAAAACGAATCCAAGTCGGGTGATTACTTTCACTTAAATAGCGGGCAAATTTTAGGGTAGGTTCAATGGTCACGCTGGTGACGTTTCGATAAATTTCAGGGTCAAAGGATTTGAGATCCAGTAAAACTAAGTCTGTATGTTTCAGAACTGGTTTTGCTGCTTCAAGGGGAACATAGCCGGAAGTATCTAAGGCCGTGTGAATGCCTAAGGCTTGGCAACGTTGAAAGATTTCACTCACAAACTGAGGTTGCATTAAAGGTTCTCCCCCCGTTATCGTAACGCCACCCCCGGAAAAATGCATATAGGAACGATATTTTTGGATTTCTGTGATCATTTCCTCAACCGTCACGTCTTTTCCGTCTTCTACGTGCCAACAATCAGGGTTATGACAGTAAAGACAACGGAGGGGACAGCCTTGGGTAAAGATGACAAAGCGAATCCCCGGTCCGTCAACTGTGCCACAACTTTCTAGGGAATGAATGCGTCCTTTGGTTGGTGTTGGCGGGGTTGTTAATGTTTGATCTGGCATTGGTTCCCAGAGAATTAAATCCGTCCATGGAATGTCCGAGAAATGACATCTTCTTGCTGTTCTCGGGTCAGTTTAATGAAGTTCACCGCGTAACCGGAAACGCGAATGGTCAACTGGGGATATTTTTCAGGATGATCCATGGCATCAAGTAAGGTTTCTCGGTTGAGGACATTGATGTTAACATGATGCCCGGTGTCATGGAAGTAACCATCTAACATTCCCGTTAGGTTATTAATTCGATTTTCCTCACCTTTCCCTAAGGCTTGAGGAATAATGGAGAAAGTGTAAGAAATACCATCTTTTGCATTCTCATAGGGCAGTTTCGCAACTGACGATAACGCCGCGATCGCGCCCATCGTATCTCGTTCATGGACAGGATTTGCCCCTGGGGCAAAGGGTTTTCCCGCTTCCCGTCCATCAGGGGTGCTACCGGTTTTCTTGCCATACACAACATTGGAGGTAATGGTGAGAATGGATTGAGTGGGGGTTGCTTGACGGTAGGTGAGATGTTGACGGATATGGTTCATCAAATCGGTCACCAGTTTGACAGCTATGCTATCTGCGCGATCGTCGTTATTGCCAAACTTGGGATAATCCCCTTCTACTTCATAACCGACAGCTAAGCCATTTTCATCCCGTTGCACTTTCACTTTGGCATATTTAATGGCGGATAGGGAGTCTGCAACCACGGATAAGCCTGCCATTCCACACGCCATCGTTCGATACACATCGCGATCGTGTAACGCCATTTGCAGCCGTTCATAAGCATATTTATCATGCATATAGTGAATGATATTGAGAGCATTCACATACAGTTTCGACAGCCAACCCATCAAGCCTTGAAACTTCTCCATCACCTCATCGTAATCGAGATATTCGGAGGTAATCGGTTCACTAGGAGGTGCGACCTGATCCCCTGATTTTTCATCTTTTCCACCGTTAATGGCATACAGTAGTGCTTTCGCTAGGTTGACCCGTGCACCAAAGAACTGCATTTGTTTCCCAATGCGCATCGCAGAAACACAGCAAGCAATGCCATAATCATCACCGTATTCACCGCGCATCAAGTCATCATTTTCATACTGGATGGCACTGGTATCAATGGAAACTTTTGCACAGTAACGTTTGAAGTTTGTAGGTAACTGTTCCGACCACAATACCGTTAAATTCGGCTCTGGTGCAGCCCCTAAATTATACAGCGTATGGAGAAAACGGAAGTTAGTCCGCGTGACTAAAGGACGACCATCTAAGCCCATCCCACCTAGACATTCTGTAACCCACGTCGGATCCCCTGAAAAGAGTTCATTATATTCTGGTGTCCGCAAGAAACGCACCATGCGCAACTTCATTACGAAATGGTCAATCATTTCTTGGGCTTGCACTTCATCAATTAAGCCCTTGTTTAAGTCCCGTTCGATGTAAATATCAAGGAATGTTGACACCCGTCCTAAAGACATGGCAGCCCCATTTTGTTCTTTGACCGCCCCTAAATAACCAAAATACGTCCATTGAATGGCTTCTTTGGCTGTTTCTGCCGGTTGAGAAATATCAAAGCCATAGCTAGCTGCCATGGTTTGTAAATCTTTCAGCGCCGTAATTTGTTCTGAAATTTCTTCTCGTAAACGAATGACCTCTTCGGTCATGCTTTCCCCTTCTAGAGATTCGAGTTGATTTTTTTTATCGGCAACTAAATGGTCAATCCCATACAGGGCAATGCGACGATAATCACCAATAATCCGACCACGCCCATAAGCATCAGGGAGTCCAGTAATCACACCAGACCGTCGGGCTAAACGCATTTGTTGGGTATATGCAGAGAATACCCCATCATTATGAGTTTTACGGTATTTGGTAAAAATATCCTCGGTTTGAGAATCGAGTTGATAACCATAGGCTTCTAGGGATTTTTTCACTACCCGAATTCCCCCATAGGGCATAATGGCACGTTTTAGGGGTTGATCGGTTTGTAAACCAACAATCTGTTCTAAGGTTTGATCAATGTAACCCGGTGCATGAGCAGTAATTCCAGCAGGAATTTTAGTATCCGTATCTAGGATGCCCTTGTCTCCTTCTATGCCCATTAAGAGTTGAACTTTTTTCCACAGATTTTTTGTCTTTTCTGTTGCAGGTGCTACAAATAAC
>JAVLCL010000245.1:0-5320 GCA_031580825.1 Halothece sp. Uz-M2-17 | reverse complement strand
AATATCTTCTTGAACGAGTCTCTCAAGGTGGAAGTCCCACTAATTTTTCCCGTCAAAATCGTGCTTCATCAGGGAAAACAGAGGTGAAGCGCCAGACAAAAACAACTTCTAAGCCTCCTTCAGCATTTGATAAAAAAGTCAAGTGGGATGCTTATAAACAATTACAAGAGTTGCTCAAAACCCAAAAATTTGCTCGGGCAACGACGTTAGTGGAAAGTTTATCAAAACGCTTTCCTAATGATTCAGAAGTGCGTCAATGGCAAGCGATTACCTATCAGCAGCGAGGACGACAATTGGTCAATCAGGGAGAGTTTGAACTTGCCCGAACGTTCTTGAAAAAAGCACTGAGTACCGATCCTCATAATCGTTCTCTTTGGTATGAAGTTGATCGCGATTTTCAACGAATTGAGCCTTTATTATAGCCTTTCTTAGTCAGTTGAGAACAAATTATTGATTTTCTCGAACCCCTAAAAGCGGGGTGTTGGTTTCGGCTTCATTCATCCCTTTTCCTTGTAATAAAACACCGAATCCTCCTAAACCCATCGGATCCATTAACTGATGGAGAGCATCCCGTTGCTGCAAAACCTCCATTAAATTAAATCCGCCTTGAGAAAGTTTATTGAGGCGATCACCAAGACCAGAAGACATTAAAAATAAGGCTTGTTGGGTAAAGTGATAACACTCTAAATCATACTGTTTCCCATAAGTTTCCAGAGCCGTAAAATCAACATGACTGGTTATATCTTGTTGACCAATTAAATAGTAAGGATCGTTATGGCGTTGATGTTGAATGTAGCATTGCAATGTCCCTTCATACCGTTGAGGATTGTAATATTTCTCTGCAGGATAGCCGTAATCAATAGTTAATAAATAGCCTTGTTTTAAACAACGAGAAATCGTGGCAAGCCAAGGTTGGATCGCAAGGTTAACTTCGGTTTGAAAGCCGTCTGGATAGTCAGAAGAAGGTAAAGTAACACCAACTGTTGAAAAGTATGCTTGGAGTTGAGGTGTAGAAAGATTATCTGTTATTTCTGTAAAGGGAGAGGGATTGTTTTCTTCAGTGAGGGTGACATAAATTTCTTGAAGGATTCCTGCTTCGATTTGTACCCGATGTACGGGAAAGGCATCAACTAACTCATTAGAAAAACAGCAACCCACTAAAGAGGAATCAGGAATTTCTTCCCAAGTTTCCCATTGCAATGTTACCTCGTTTTCCCAACTCTTGAGTTTGGCTTTTTGTTGTTCTCTTAAAGCAGGAGATTGTTCAATTATGTGATAGTGTAACACCTGTAAGCATTGCGGATAATGTTGAGATAAATAGCGGATAATATCACCTGCTAACTCCCCTTTTCCGGCTCCCATTTCTACTAAATCAAAGGGGTTGGGCTGTCCTAGTTTATCCCACATTTCGACAAAATTTTCTGCTAATAATTCACCGAAATCACTCCCTAATGACGCAGCCGTAAAAAAATCTCCTGCTTTCCCAATATCCACTTGACCTGATGTGTAATATCCTTCTTGCGGATGGTATAGCACTAAGTCCATATAATCAGCAAAGGTGATTTTTTGCTCAGGAGAATTGGCAATTTGATCTTTAATAATTTCGATCAGTTGGAAATTTGATTGGCAGTTTTGCATTGAGTTAGGTTTGTCAAATTTTTGTATTAAACACAAAGATACAAAGGACACAAAGAAGTTATCGTAATTGAAAATAAAAAGGATTACTGTTCGTCGTTTTAAGAGGCTTGTAAGGTTTGTTTTAAGTTGAAAGCCCGTTGTGTAATTGCGTCCCAGTTTTCTGTGCTAATTAATGATTTTGGAAATAATTGTGAAGATAAACCGACGGCTGTTGCACCAGCATCTAGAAAGCCTTGAGCGTTTTCTAGAGTAACACCACCGGTAGGAATCAAGGGGATATTGCCTAAAGGACCTTGTAGGCTTTCAATATAGTCAACTCCGCCGACAGATTGCGCTGGAAAGACTTTAACTGCGGTTGCGCCGGCTTGCCAGGCGGTGATAATTTCAGTGGGAGATAAAGCACCCGGAATAATTGGAATTTTATGGGCGTTTGCTGTGGCGATGAGTTGAGGGTTGACGTGAGGGGTAAAAATAAATTCTACTCCCAGCGCGATCGCGCAGTTTAATTCATCTTCATTTAAAACTGTCCCTGTCCCAATCATACAATCCGGCATTTCAGCCCGTAATTCTGGGATTAATTCTTCTGGTTGATCACTATTCCAAGTTATCTCAATTAAACGAATCCCACCTTTTTGCATTGCTTGCGCTAACTGCTTTCCGAGTGCTTTAGGAACTGCCCGAATAACAGCAATTACTTGTTCTCGCTTGACGGTTTCTAACCAGTCTGCCATTGCAATAATTTACTCTTTTTTCGATGTTTTTTCTTCTGCTTGGGGTTCTTTTACAAATCGTTTATTGAGTTTTTCGAGTTGCCGTTTTGCGGTTTTATTTTCAGGCTCATATTGCAAAGCCTCTTCATACACTTCAATCGCTTGTGCTGTTAATTTTTTCTGTTCATAAGCATTTGCCAAGTTATTTAGAGCAACCACATATTCGGGATAAAGTTTAATCGCTTCTTTATACTGACGAATGGCTAAATCTGATTGTTCTTGCATAAAGTAGGCATAGCCCATAGCATTATAAATTAAGGCGCGATTTTCGGGTTCAATCTCTTTAAACTTTAGAGCTTGCTGTAAAATTTTTACGGCTTGAACATATAATTTTTTATCTAAATAAAGGCTCGCTAATTCATAGTAATCTTTAGCATTTGCTTCTTTATTTTTAAGTAATTTTTGCAGCTTGGAAATTCGATTTTCTTTACTCCGCGTCTTAAAGATTTGTCGAAAGAGAAAGAAACCGGCTCCCGCTAAAAGTAAAACTAAGAGTGATAAATATAAAAGAAGAAGATTGTCTTGCATAATATTAGTTATTGGTTATTGGTTATTTGTTCTTCGTTCTTTGTTAGCTTTTTATAATTGATGATTGGTGAGCCTTGATTAGTCTTCGCTTCACCATTACTGAGTCCCCATTCTTCAGCTTTTTGTTGTAACCATCCTGATTGCTTTAGCTGACGAATGGTTTGATTGACAATTTGGTGCAAGGAAGAATATTGTAAACCTTTCGGCATGATCACCGCTAGGGCTTCGCCACCAATGCGTTCTGAGAGTAAATGATACTCAGGATACTCTTGAATCCATCCTGCCAAAACTGTTTGATCGCCAGCAAATGCAACGGCTTCTCCTGCTTCGATAAGGGCGAGGGCTTCTTGATAAGAGTTAACGCCAATGAGTGTAGCTTTGGGGAGACGAAACCTGACTTGTGCGATCGCGCTCGATTGATTTAAGATAGCAATTTTCCTGTCTTTTAACTCCCTCAATTCCTTGAGATTTGGGTTTTTGGTGACAAATGCAATGCGATTTAAGTAATAATGAGGGCTAAAGGTGACAAGGCGCGATCGCGCTGGGGTTTGACTGACGTGCGCGATCGTTAAATCCACCTCTCCAGTTAACACCACATCTAAACGTTCTGTATTCATCACCGGTTGTAAACGCACCGCATTGGGATCACCAACAATTTCTTGGGCTAAGCGTCGCGCTAAATCAATTTCAAACCCTTGTAAATTGCCCTGTGCGTCTTCAAATCCTAACGGACGTAGGTTATCCTTAATGGCAATGGTAAGATGTCCTCTTGACTCAATTTCTGCCAATTCTGCTGCTGTTACGGGAAGGGTGAGACAAGAAAACAGACTTGCCACTAACAACCGTGATCCTAAATTTAAAACTCGGCTTCTCCAAGAAACCGAGTTCACCTGTCTCATTCGTTAACTCCTACAATACTTAGGCTTGTTTTGCTGTTTCCACGACTTTAGCAAATGCTTCAGGGTCGAGGATCGCTAAGTTCGCTAACATTTTACGATTCAGCTGAATGTCTGCTTTTTTGAGTTGACCGGTAAGTTGAGAATAACTCATTCCATTTTGTCTTGCTTCAGCATTGATCCGAGCGATCCAGAGGCGACGAAAATCGCGCTTACGACGGCGACGATCGCGGTAGGAGTGGCGCAGTGCCTTCATCACCTGCTGATTGGCAGTCCGGAAGAGTTTAGAGTGTCCGCCTCGAAATCCTTTGGCTAACTTTAATATTTTCTTATGTCGTTTTTGGGAGACATTCCCCTTTTTCACTCGTGACATAAATAATAATTATCCTTGTCTGTATGATTCAATTTACTTTAGATAGGGCAACATTTGACGAATATTGTCCTTATCTCTTTCGTCAACAATCGTTAATTTAGATAAATTCCGCTTACGCTTGGTGGTTTTCGGCTGTAAGATGTGATTTTTGAATGCTTTGCGACGACGGATCTTTCCACTGCCAGTGGTCCGAAACCGTTTCGCAGCTGCACGGTTTGTTTTGAGCTTTGGCATTTTGGCGATTCTTATTTTTTTGACACAGCCTCCTATTATAAGTCAATCTAGCGCGATCAGGCAATAGTTTTTGAGGGGGAGACTAGGTGAGGGGGTGAACGAATAACCAATAACCCATAACAAATAACTAATAACAAATAACAAAAGAGTAAAAAAAATGTTCAATAAAAAACAGATTACATTAGTCGGGATAATCCTGCTTTTAATTGCAGGAGGAGTCTATAGTTATTTTCGTTTAATTGTTGGCAAAAAGTTAACACCAGAAGCTGGGGCAAAAATTGTGCCAGAAAGAGCTTCAACTATGATTTTTATTGAAACTGAACCAGAGTTTTGGTCACCATTAAAACAATATGGAACAGCAGAAGCACAAGAATTTTGGCAACGTTCTCTTGAAGAATTAGAACAAGACTTACTTCCTGATGCTGACATTAATTATGAGCAAGATATTGCCCCTTGGCTAAGTGGCATGGCAATTGCTAATTTTCCTTCCTTCAACCCTTTTTCTCAAGAAGAAAATGTTTTAGTGATTGCTGGCATTACTAATTCCCTCAAAGCAGCAAACTTTTTACGTTCCCTAGAAAGTAATGGCGAAACAGAAGTCAAACAACGTCAATACAAAGGGGTGACGATTACAGAAATAAAAACAGCAGATGACGATCGCGCGACTGGCGCAATCGTACAAGGTTATCTCCTTTTTTCTCAGCAAGCAAATCTCATTGAACAAGCCATTGACACGGTGAAAGGCGATCGCGCTTTTGCCAGTGATGAAGGGGTGCAAAAACTGCTCTCCCAAGGTTTAAACTTAGATCATCCCGCAGCCCAAGTTTACTTTAGGGATTATCCCCAATGGCTCGGCAATAACCTTTCCAGGAGTGGATTCG
>JAVLCL010000244.1:4918-5321 GCA_031580825.1 Halothece sp. Uz-M2-17 | reverse complement strand
TTAATTTGATTAAGACCCCAATTCCAAACAAAGCGACAGTTGCCAAAACTTTGTTCTAGCGACTGTTGCTGTTGTTGGTCGGGATATAATCTGACTTTAACGACTTTAAGCATTAGGGTAAACTTGGTTCAATATAAAGAGTATAACACGAGAATCTACATTGTGTGTTCGTCTTCGGGGTATTGAACCCCTTGACTCACCACTCCTCATGAGGGGCTGACATCGGAATTCAGTTCCGATGCTTGAAAGCCCCGTCCCGTCGCTCACCCTATCGGGTAGAGCGCGGGGCTTCCCCGTGATTAGCTAATCACTAAATCTCGAATCGGTTGTTCAATTAAACATTGCCAATAACAAGCATAGAGATTGGGTTTTTGCACCCCAACACTTGCCAAAGCCGGTGCAG
>JAVLCL010000244.1:1499-4908 GCA_031580825.1 Halothece sp. Uz-M2-17 | reverse complement strand
TGCAGCCGGGAAGGGCCAAACGCGGTCAAAAATTAAGGTTTCATCTTGAAAGCCAAACTGGAGTAAATATACACTTGGTTGAGCCGAAAACGCATCAAGTAGTTCATATCCCAAGCGATATAAAGGTTGGCGTTTTTCATCAGGAAAATCAATGGGTTGTTGGAAAGAATTCGGCAATTGAGTTTCTCCAATCACTTCACCATACAGAGGTCCTTTTGCAGTGTAAACAATCGGCAGCCAGTAATTCCCATGCCACACTTTTTTAATCTTATTACCAGTGCGTAGGTTTAAGTTTTCTTCGACCCATTGACGAGTCCCTTTAATGTCGCGACAGGTTTTAAAAAATTCTGCATTCGGAAACTCAAATTGTGGAGGAATTTCAATCGTTAAAGGACAACAAATCCAATTGGGATCTTTGAAATTCGATCCATTATTTTGATGCAGTAGTTGATGAGCAGCAACAATTTTAACCACCGTTTCTTCTTTACTTTCTGTAACAATCACATCCTTTAAAGCAGCAGTCATCTGCTGAGTTGCTGGAGAGGTGGAAAGGACTGTCCCTTGGTTGGACACCTGCTGAGCATTAATAACAATTAAAACCTTATACATTCTCGTAACGTAATGAGATAATTAGCAACGATGGCATTCACTAAAATTTCTTTTGAGTCCGCAAGGAGGGAACGATTACAGTCGATTAGATGAGGAGATCATGGAATCGCAAACCTCAAGATTATCCGTTAAAAATGTTGATCCGTTTTGTGGAAGTTTGGTAAGTCAATATCTTGTTCATGAGAGGGACGATTTCTAATGGTTAAACGATACGTTAAGGTTTGCACTTGGGCTTGAAGTTGCCGATTTTCCCGTTGCAGTTGTTCAACTTTTTCCTTGACTGGTTTCATTCGTTGAGCAAATTTTTGACGATACAGTTCGGGTAAATCTTCTAGCATTTTTTCCAAGTTTTGATTTTTTGCCATCAAGGTCTTGATTTTACTTTGTAACTGATAAATTTCTTGATCTCGTGTTCCGATCTGCTGGCGATAAAATTGGAGTTGTTCCTCAATTTCACGAATTTGGACATTTAAGCGTTCAATTTGCGATTCGTTCTGATCTGCTTCTCCTAGAGAAGAGTTAGCAGATTCAGGATCTTTAACCAGCCGAAATAACTCTTGGGAGAGTTGATCAACTAATTGATCTCGCAGTTGTAATTCCCCTTGCAAATGGGCAATTTCCGCTTGGAGGGTTTCGAGATGGGAAGGTTCAGCCTGACTCACGATTCTAACTTTAGGAATGTGTTGGCAACAGAGCAGTATAAGCACTTTATAAGTTAATTTAGCATTTAGCTAGAAACTTATAATCATTTAGATTGGGGCACAATGCAAAGACTAAGTACACTATTAGCTTTCTTAATGATTGCTTTCGCAATACTTTTAACGGCAGTTATCTCCATTCAAAATATTACCGCAATTTCTCTGCAATTCTTATTTTTTCGATCAGTGGAAATTCCATTGGGGGTGCTGTTAGCATTTGGTTTCAGTTTAGGTCTCATTTTAGGAGCAATTATACCGTTGCTAACTCCCCTTGTCAGAGGAAATTTAAGAAATGGAAAGCAAAATTAACGCTTGTGTAGTGAAGGGAAAAATTTTATTCTCCAGCCAAGAAGAGGATGAAAGTTCGTTATACTGTTTGTTTTAGCTGACACTTAAAGGCAATTCCCACAATCATGCAATTTGATCTTATTATCGTTGGTGCCGGTGCTGCTGGACTTTATACCGCTTTGTGTCTTCCCCAAAACCTCCGAGTTGCCATTGTCAGCAAGGATGACCTTAAAATTGGGGCAAGTGATTGGGCACAAGGCGGAGTTGCAGCAGCGATCGCGCCGGGGGATTCCACAGAAAATCATTATCAAGATACGCTCAAAGCAGGAGTGGGACTGTGTATTCCAGAAGCGGTGAGGTTTCTCGTTGATAATGCTGCTGCTAGTATTAAAACCTTGGTTGAATTAGGGGTACAGTTTGACCGCAAAGGGGAAGAACTGGCGATGACTTTAGAAGCAGCCCATTCTTATCCGCGCGTGCTTCACGCTGCGGATACAACCGGACGCGCGATCGTTAATACGCTCACTGAACAAGTGTTAGCCCGTGAGAATATTACGGTTCTTCCCCAAGCCTTTGTTTTACAGTTAGATATCAATCCCCAAACCCAACATTGTGAAGGGGTTCGCCTGTTATATGAGAATCAAATTCAATGGGTGAAAGCTCATGCGGTCATTTTAGCAACTGGGGGCGGAGGACAAGTCTTTGCACAAACCACAAATCCCACGGTTAGCACAGGGGATGGTGTCGCTTTAGCTTGGCGGGTTGGGGCTTTATTACGCGATATTGAGTTCTTTCAATTTCATCCCACTGCATTAACCAAACCCGGCGCGCCTCACTTTTTAATTACAGAAGCGGTGCGGGGAGAAGGGGCGCATTTAGTCGATGAAACAGGGTATCGGTTTGCATTTGAATATCATCCCAGTGGAGAACTCGCCCCTCGTGATGTTGTTAGCCGAGCGATTTACAATCATCTCCATAAAACGGCTGCTGATCCGGCTCATGCTACAGTTTATTTAGACTTACGCCCCATTCCCAGAGAACGCATTGAGTATCGTTTTCCCAATATTATCAAAGTCTGTCAGTCACACGGGATTGATATTTTCTCACAACCGATTCCAGTCGCCCCCGCAGCCCATTATTGGATGGGAGGAGTCGCCGTTGATATCAATAGCGCAACATCAATTCCAGGCTTATATGCGGTGGGAGAAACGACAAATACAGGAGTTCATGGCGCGAATCGTTTAGCGAGTAATTCTCTTTTAGAATGTTTGGTTTTTGGACAACAATTTAAGATGATGAAAGTGCAGCCCTTAACTGATGTTCCAAAATCAGAAACTTTGACTTGGGGAGAAACGAATTGGGCGGAAGAGGTGAATTATCTGCAAGATTTAAAAGAAGCATTACGGGTTTTAGTTTGGGATAGTGCTGGGATTTCTCGCACCGAAGCGGAATTAGCCCATGGATTAGCACAAGTGGAAGCCTGGCGGAAAACCGTGGCGAGTTTGAGTATTGCTCAGTTTTTACAGGGAGAAAGCCCTTCTAATGCGATCCGATTCAGCGATCCCAACGCAGAGCAGCAATTGCGTTGTGCTGGAGAAACGTTTAATCTATTGGATGTAGCGTATTTAGTGTTGAAAAGTGCTTTATTTCGTGAAGAAAGTCGAGGCGGACATTATCGTTCGGATTACCCGCGATCGCGCCCAGAATGGCAGGTTCATACGTTGATCCAAAATGATACTTGGTGGACAATGGGGAGTGACCAGTGACCAGTTATCTAAAGAACAAACGACTAATGACAAAAAATGACAGAGGCA
>JAVLCL010000244.1:0-1489 GCA_031580825.1 Halothece sp. Uz-M2-17 | reverse complement strand
CGAAAAATTAATGAACTCAAACGAGAAATGCAAAGGCTTTATGAAGAGGTAAAGACCTTAAAAATTGATGTTGAACCAGGGGGTCATATTTCGGAAGGCTTTGATCACTTGAGTGAAGATATGGATCAGCTAAGAAGTGACTTGAGTCAATTCAAAAGCGAAATGAGGAAAGAGTATCACCAGCTTTCTCATCAAATCAATCAAGTTTTAGCACGTCAAGAAGTGATGTTAGAAGCGTTTACCAAACTTTCGGATTTACCAGAAGAGTAACGTAATAATTAATAATTAACAAAGAACAATTAATAAAGAACAATTAACAAAAATGCGGACATACTATTGCGGAGACTTACAAGCGAAACAAATTGGTGAAACAGTAACCTTATATGGTTGGGTGGATCGCCGTCGGGATCATGGCAGTGTGATTTTTTTAGATGTGCGCGATCGCGCGGGTGTCATTCAAGTGGTTAGTGATCCAGAACGCACACCCGATTCCTACCCCAAAGCTGAAAATATCCGTAATGAGTATGTCGTAAAAGTGATCGGGCCCGTCAGTCAACGTCCGGAAGAATCCCTTAATCCCAATCTTCCTACGGGCGAGGTAGAAGTCTATGCGGATGAAATTGAAGTCTTAAATGCGGTACGGAAACAGCTTCCGTTTCAAATTTCCAGTGATGAAGCCGACGCAGTCCGAGAAAATATTCGCTTAAAATATCGTTATCTGGATTTACGGCGGGAGAGACTCAATCAAAACCTCCACTTGCGTCACCAAGTCGTTAAGGCAATTCGTCGCTTTCTCGAAGATGAAGAAAACTTTGCAGAAGTGGAAACCCCCATCCTCACCCGTTCCACCCCCGAAGGCGCAAGAGACTATCTGGTTCCCTCACGAGTGAACCCCGGACAATGGTTCGCCCTTCCCCAGTCGCCTCAGCTATTTAAGCAATTATTAATGGTCTCTGGCTTTGACCGTTATTATCAAATCGCCCGTTGTTTCCGAGATGAAGATTTACGGGCGGATCGTCAACCGGAGTTTACGCAGTTGGATATGGAAATGAGTTTCCTCTCCGAAGACGAAATTATTGATCTCAATGAACGGTTAATTTGTCATATCTTCAAAACCGTAAAAGGGATTGATCTCCCGCGTCCGTTTCCTCGTTTAACTTATAATGAAGCCATGAGTCGCTATGGCAGCGATCGTCCAGATACGCGCTTTGGCTTAGAATTAGTCGATGTTTCCGATATTGTTGCGGATTCTGGGTTTAAAGTCTTTTCCGGTGCGGTTAAAAGTGGCGGTTTAGTAAAAGTTCTACCGATTCCCGGAGGAAACGATCAAATCTCCAACGTCCGTATCAAACCTGGTGGTGATTTATTCAAAGAAGCAGCAACTGCAGGCGCGAAAGGCTTGGCTTATGTGCGAGTGCGCGAAGGAATGGAAATTGATACCATTGGCGCGATTAAAGATAACCTCACTGAAGAACAAAAACAAGAATTA
>JAVLCL010000243.1:0-5408 GCA_031580825.1 Halothece sp. Uz-M2-17 | reverse complement strand
CGCGATCGTCACTAAAATGAAAATATGATCTTGCAAAAACCCTGTTCCCTATGAAAATTTCGACTCCCATTCTCGAAAACGGTGATCGACTTTAATGAACCTCAACCTGATGCTGTTTTACTCCTTGATTCTAACCGTGGCGGTCAAACTTCCATTGATGAAGAAGGTTATATTGTTGGTGCGCCAGAGATGGTGATCGAAATTGCAGCCAGTAGTGCTTCTATTGATCTCTATGAGAAAAAACAAGTGTCTCGTCGTAATGGGGTTAAAGAATATCTAGTGTGGCGAGTAATGGAAAAACAGTTGGATTAATTTTACTTACAACAAGGAACTTATTTGTCTCTAACTCCGAATGAAAAGGGAATCATTGACAGCCAAGTTTTTCCAGGCCTACGGTTAAATCAATCCGCCTTAATTGCTGGAGAAATGCAACCGGTCATGATGACGCTACAAGAAGGATTAAGCAGTAAAGAAAATCAACAATTTTTGCAATGATATGGCTCTTGCGATGTGCTTCAATTCAACTGGTTTGATTCGGGTTGCAACCATTCGTTATGAAAAATTAGCGGAATTCAAATTTTATGTAGCAGCAAAAGCAAAAGGCTTAATCTATTCCGAAGGAAAAGAGTATGTTGTACAAGAAGGGAATGTGATTGAGTTTCGCTTTAATGTCTAGATAAGTCAATATTTGTTGTAATATAAAACATTTTTTTATTCGCATCCAAAAAACAGATATAAATCACTAAGCATGATAGGATTGCTTCACAATCTAAAAAATATTAATTGTGAGGAGTGCTCTCAATATGACTGTTGGTTTCTTTTCCGAAAGGATTGGTTCATCCTCTCCAGATAACATTACAGGGTCTGATTTAGAAATTGTTTATGGTTTAGAAGGAGGAGATACGCTTTCCATCTCTAATTCTCCTTTTGCAACAGGGCTTGTTGGTGGATCTGGATCTGATTTTTATATTAGTAGTCCTTCTTCTACGACTATCGTCATTGAAAATGGTAATTCCCCTAATGATACTGTTTTGTCTAGCACGATTGGATTTGATAAAGATAGTTCTTTCGTGCTGGAAGTTGAGCAGCGTCATCTAATTGCTTTCGATCAAAGCTCTCAAGAATATGCAATTCTTACAGACTGGCAAGAAAGTAGTAATCGGGTTGAAGTATTTGATTTAGCTGATGGAGAATTTTCTTACGATCAGATTGCAAATAGTTTTCGATCCAGACCAAATTATTTAGGAAATTTCTCGTGGCAAGAATTAGATCAAGCTAACTTTTTAGATTTTGATTCAATTGGTATTCTTCCACAAAATACTAATTCAGCTTTACAAGAGGTAAACCAGCGAGCCTTAGACTTGGAAAATAGTGAGGGTGACCGCTTTGAAGATAACGATGATGCTAGCAATGCTGCCTCATTGCCAATTAGTGGAACAACTGCATTCTTTAGTGAGTTATCAATAGAAGCAAACGATGATGATTGGTACAGCTTCAATTTACCCAGAACTGGAGAATCTGATAGTCAGATCTCAATCGAGTTTCTCCATTCTTTGGGAGATCTTGACCTAGAACTTTATCGTGAATCAAATCCAACAACTCCAATCGAGGAATCGTTGAGCATTACTAATAATGAATCGGTCAGTCTTTCTGGATTAGATGCTGGCAACTATTTGGTTCGAGTCTATGATTTCGGAGACAACATTGAAAATGAATATAGCCTATCTTTGACTCTCCCGCAAGATGATGATTTAAATCCTACTCCCACAGGAACAACACTTTACCGTTTCTTCAATACAGTAGCGGGCGGACATTTCTACACTCCTTCAGAAGAGGAAAGGGATGCTGTGCAAGCTAACTTGTCCCAATACACCTATGAAGGAGCAGCGTTTCAAGCAGCTGAACCTGATGAGGCAAATGCAATTCCTGTTTACCGTTTCTTCAATACAGTAGCGGGCGGACATTTCTATACTCCTTCCGAGGAGGAAAGGGATGCTGTTCTGGAAAACTTACCTCAATACACCTATGAAGGAATTGGTTTCTATGCTTATGAAGAACCTGTCGCTGATACAATTCCAATTTTCCGTTTCTTCAATACAGTAGCGGGCGGACATTTCTACACTCCTTCCGAGGAGGAAAGGGATGCTGTACTTGATAATCTATCTCAATATAATTACGAGAATGTTGGTTTCTATGCTGAGCCAATCTAGACCTGACGATCGCGCGATCCGTCATCCGTACTGCGCCGTGAGACGACGGAGCCTGTGGATGACCGTTGGTCAATGTCATAATAATGGTGATTCGGTCTTGATTCCGAATTCGGTTTTCTCTTTTGTGAATAACCAATGACACCATGGCTTCCGAGAAGTTTCGTCAACAATTAAAAAAAGAAGCAGAAACATGGGAAGCAGAGGGGTTAATTGACTCCTCTGTTTTTCAACAATTAGCGCAACGTTATCAATTCCAGACATTAGAAACAGATAGTCAGAGTCGTTTTGTTGTCATTTTATTTGCTGTCGGTGGAATTTTACTCGGCTTAGGTGTGATCACATTAGTGGCAGCAAACTGGCAAGGGTGGTCAAAAGGGCTGCGGGTGGTCTTACTATTAACTCTATTGATTGCAGTGAATAGTGTGGGGTATTGGGGATGGCAGTCACCGCAACCGAAATGGCAACGACTGGGAAAAGGACTTTTGTTATTAGGGGCGTTGATTCTAGGGGCAGATTTAGGGTTAATGTCGCAAATGTTCCATCAAAGTGGGGCAGTTTATGAACTGTATCTAGTTTGGGGAATCGGGGTTTTGGCAATGGCTTATGGCTTGCAGTTCACTTGGCTTGCCGTTTTTGCGATCGCGCTGATCGGAGTCGGTTACTGGTGGGGCTTACCCAGCATTTTTGATCCTGTTGCAAGTGGCAATGTGTCCCTATTAATGCGATATATGCCTCTCTGGGCGATCGCGCTTTACATCCCCCTCGCAGAATTGTGTCAGTCCCGATGGGTTTTAATTTGGGGAGTGGTCGCAGTTGTTTCGGCATTAGAAGTGACTGTCATCCAAGAATTATCCCTGATTGATTCGTCATTACTCGTGGGAGGAATGCTGACCAGCGCGATCGCGCTTCCGCCTTTATTATTATGGGCCTATTATCCTCTCCGAAGGGATATCCGCTTGCAATTTCACAGTGTTACCTCTCGTCTCTCGGTCTTATTTCTTGGGGGCATCTGTTACGTCTTTTCCTTCCACTACATCTGGGATGATGCAACCGTTAATTCTAATGAGGAACTCATCATTCAACATCCCGCAGCATTCGTACAATTGCTGATCTTTGCCAGCCTCACCCTTTATTATTGGTGGCGTTTGGGGAATCAGAGAAATCGATCTTGGCATTTGACTTTCAATAGTACCTTATTGGCTGCAACAACACTTTTGACCGGATTTGTTGCTGGGGGGGCAATTGCTAGCTTCCCTTTTCTGAATACGGTTTGGTTACCGACTGTTATTTATAATTTGATTCTTTTTTCCCTCGCGATCGCGCTCATTAAACAAGGATTAAATCAAGGAATTCGGATCAATTTTTGGGCAGGTTTATTATTTCTCAGCTTACAAATTTTCTCTCGGATATTGGAATATCAGACCGACTTACTTTTAAAGTCTATAATTTTCTTTCTATGTGGTCTTGCCATTGTTATTGCGGGCTTGTGGTTTGAACGCTATTTGCAACAAGAATAGTCGTCTAATTTATTTTATGCGCGATCGCGCGAGGTGAACTTAAAAAATCCCTCTCTTGGGGGTTATCAAATTGTAATTTTCTAGACAAAAAGATCTCCTTGCGATCAATCAGACTGACAAAAAACTAAAGAAAACCTGAGAAAACCCCCCTCCCTCCCTAACTCATCGTTCACAATGAAACTGAATCGCAACATCTATCACCTCAAACACCTATGACAGTTGCCACTATTGCTCAAAACAAACCCCTCTCCGACGAACAATTAGAAAAGATGCACGCTTACTGGCGGGCTGCAAACTACCTTTCTGTCGGACAAATTTATCTTTACGATAATCCGCTTCTCAAAGAACCGCTAAAGTTAGAACATATTAAACCCCGTCTCCTCGGTCACTGGGGAACCACTCCGGGCTTAAACTTTCTTTATGTTCATTTGAATCGGGTGATTAAACAGCAGGATCTCAACATGATTTACATTGCAGGTCCGGGTCATGGCGGTCCTGGCTTAGTGGCAAACACCTATCTCGAAGGAACCTACAGTGAAGTGTATCCCAACATCTCTGAAGATGAAGTGGGAATGAAAAAACTGTTCACCCAATTTTCATTTCCAGGGGGTATCCCCTCTCACGTTGCACCAGAAACCCCCGGTTCCATCCATGAAGGGGGAGAACTCGGTTATGCTTTAGCCCATGCTTACGGTGCAGTCTTTGATAACCCTGATTTGATTGCTGCTTGTGTGGTTGGCGATGGAGAAGCGGAAACCGGTCCCCTTGCTACCAGTTGGCACTCCAACAAATTCCTCAACCCAGTTCATGATGGGGCAGTTTTACCGATTTTACACCTCAACGGCTATAAAATTGCCAATCCGACAGTTCTTTCCCGCTTGGACGATAAAGAACTGGAAAGCCTCTTTGTTGGGTATGGTTACAAACCTTACTTTGTCGAAGGATCTGACCCCGAAACCATGCACCAGTTAATGGCGGGAACCCTCGACACCATCTTAGGAGAAATTAAAAGTATTCAATCGGAAGCCCGCACCAATGGCTTTCAAAAACGTCCCCAATGGCCCATGATTATTCTCCGCAGTCCCAAAGGCTGGACCGGACCGAAAGAAGTCAATGGGAAGAAAACAGAAGGATTCTGGCGATCTCACCAAGTTCCCTTCTCAGATATGGCAAATAACCCAGAGCATATCACTCTCTTAGAAGAGTGGATGAAAAGTTATAAACCAGAAGACCTCTTTGATGAAAACGGAACATTTCGCCGAGATTTAGCAGAACTTGCCCCAAAAGGAGAACGGCGCATGGGGGCAAATCCTCACGCCAATGGGGGGCTGCTGCTGAAAGACTTAAAAATGCCTGATTTCCGGGATTATGCGGTAGATGTCAGTAATCCGGGAACCACCTATGCCCAAGCCACTCGCGTTTCTGGGGAATTTCTCCGAGATGTGATGAAAATTAACCCCCACACCTTCCGCGTCATGGGACCCGATGAAACCGCGTCTAATCGTTTAAGTCCCTTATTTGAAGTCACTGACCGCACTTGGATGGCGGAACGTCTCCCTGAGGATGAAAGTTTATCTCCCGACGGGCGTGTCATGGAAGTGTTAAGCGAACACTTATGTCAGGGTTGGTTAGAAGGGTATCTTTTAACAGGACGACATGGTTTCTTTTCTTGTTATGAGGC
>JAVLCL010000242.1:0-5415 GCA_031580825.1 Halothece sp. Uz-M2-17 | reverse complement strand
ATTTTTGTTGCTGACTACCTCACCACTCCCGGTCAAGCAGCAAAAGATGACTGGCAAATGATTGAAGATGCAGGATTTACCTTAGAATCTGCCGATGGTTCTCCTCTCCCTGTTTTGTCTAGTCTTCAGGAAAATAGGTAACTTCTTTGACTTCACCTATATTGCCCAAGACTGTTGGTGATTGTTGATTGTATTCCACAACAACGCCACCAGCGTTACCGGTGCGTAAAGTTAGCGCTTCTTCCGCAGTCCAAGTTTTATTATTCCCCGCAGAAAGCATTCCCTCATACAGTTTTTCACCATCACGAGTTATCCTGACCCAAGCATCCTTTTTCACAGAGACTTTTAGTTCAACGGGATGGACTTTACTGTCTTGAGTAGGTTGTGGGTTAGCAATTGCAAGTTGTTGCGTTGACTGTTCTGGAACTGGTTCAATGGTTACTTCTTCTTGAGAGGTTTGTTGTTCTGTATTGTCCTGTGCTGAGCGTTGTTCGATGAGGTAGGATAAACCACTGACAGAGGCAACAATCAGCAAAATATAGATGACATACAAGTGGAGGGGGCGCAGTTGTGCAGCTGGTAATTGTCGCCAAGAGGGGCTGATGGCATAAGTTTGTTTTCCGGTGGGAAATGCTCCGGCATACTCTAAGCCATTTAAGCCCAATGCATCTGCAAATTGTTTGATTAAGCCCTGAATGTAAACGGGTTCTGGGAGATGCTCTAAATTTCCTTCTTCAATGGCAACTAATAATCGAGCTTGGATGCGCGTTTTGGTGGCAACTTCATCAATGGAAACCGATTTTTCCGTCCGGACTTGACGCATCTGTGATCCAATTTCCTTTAATTTTTCCACTTGTTGTTGTGACGTTACGGAGGAGGTTTGTTTCTTTTCAATAAACATAATGTCAATTGGCTATAGGTTGATCAGCGTACTGTTTCAGATAATCAATTTCTTGAGCCGTTAAAAAACGATAGTTCCCACTTTTAGAGAAAGATTGCTCTTGACAATTGAGATCAATGTTACCGATCGCGCGACGATGAAGAGCCAGCACCGGAAACCCCAGTTGATCGGCAACTCGCCGAATTTGGCGATTTCTGCCTTCAGTGAGAATAATCTCCAATAGGGTCTGTTTGCGCTCTTGTTTCAAGACCTTAATCTCTGCGGGTAAGGTTTTTTTTCGGTCAAGGATGACCCCATTACGCCATTGTTTTAACACAGACTCTGGTGGGTTGTCCTTGATCCAGACTTCATAAGTTTTGGGTAAATGGTAACGTGGATGAGTGAGATGAAGTGTTAAATCTCCATCATTGGTAAGTAACAACGCCCCTGTTGAATTGATATCTAATCGACCAACTAAGTGTAATCCCTGTCCACTACGTAGATCCTTCGGCAGTAACTCCAATACAGTTGGGCGATTTTGCGGATCATAGCAAGTAGAAACCATGCCCAGTGGTTTATTGACTAAAATATACAGTTTCTCTGGACGCTGATGAGGAGTGATTAGTTTGCCATCAACAGTCACGCGATCGCGCGCTAAGTCGATTTTTTGCCCCAATACAGCCACTTTACCATTAACTTGGACTCGCCCCCCCAGCATCATTTTCTCCACTTGACGACGGGAAGCAATGCCATACTGTGAGAGAATTTTTTGGACTCGTTCCATCTGCTTTCACTCCATAACCATCCCAATTTTAAACAAAGTTTTGGTCTCGTTTCTCAGTTCAGTCGAGGTCTAGCAGTCATCAGTCACCGAAGAACGAATAACAAAAATTATGATTTGGAAAAAAAGTCATTTTCTCAAGAGCATTTTGACCCCAGCTTTGCGGATCTGGTTATCTTCTCAATTAGAAACCATTCAAGGTCTAACCTTAGAATTAACCAGTAGTGACCAGCAACTCTTGCAGGGAATTATTCCCAAAGTATTATTAAAAAGTGACTTTGCCATTTACCAAGGGCTACACTTCGATCAAATTTATCTCACAGCAGAACAGATTCAGGTTAATCTGAGCCATCTTTTAAAGGGATACCCCCTACAACCCCTTAATCCCATTCCTCTGTCTGGGAAAATTCGTATTACTGATCACCATCTTAATGCCTCTCTTGCTTCTCCCTTACTTCAATCAGGCGTACAAGATTTACTGGCGTTACTCCTAAAAACAGAAACACTTCCTCCCATTCAATGGGAAAAAATCACACTCGATCACCATCAATTTATTTTAGAAGGGAGCCAGTCTTCTTCCCCCTTAAAACCAGCTAAAATTCAAGCACAAGTTACCCTCAATAGTCCTCAACATCTCTTAATCTCTCCCGTCAAAATCGAAGGTCTCAATATCAAAGAAGAAACGGTTTCTGCTGTGGAATTTAATTTAGGGTCTCAAGTAGATCTGAAAGACATTAAGATTAGTGAAGAGGCAATTATTCTTGCAGGAAGATTAATAATTCATAATTAAAAACGGGCGTTTCCCTTAATCCGAAAGTCAGGCTCGGAGTTTCCTAACCCTAGGCGAGCGTCTAAAACTATATCCTGATTCTCTAAATCAACTTTAATGACTGGACCAAAATTAAAGTCGGAGCGACGACTCGATAGTCCTCTTAATGTGCGTGTAAAATTACTGATAAAACCTCCTATTTTAATATCAGAATTAATTTCCTGCGTACTTTCTAGAGTATAAAAGAATTCATCACGAGCTTCTAAAGAGCCATTAATATTTAATCCTGTATTGAAGTTAAGGTTTCCTCTTAATAAAGCAATAAAATCAGTTTCAGTGCTATCTTGCTCCTCACCATTTGGAATATAAGCAATTAAAGGAGATAAACTAAAAGAATAATTTCGTCGTTGATGAATATAGTTATAAGACGCAATGGCAGAAAAAGGATTATGCTTATTCATCTCACTGTTCCAAGAGACCCGAAAAGAGGGAATATGGGCATTAATCCCAATTGTATTTCCCCGATCATTTTGCTGTCGCCTGATCACTGTCCAATTGAAAGCACTGCCCAAATAAACCCCTGCTGATGGCTCTTCAGAACCCAGTTGATTTTCGCCCACTCCTGGTGCCGAGTCAGAATCTAGATTAAACCAAGCTCCGGCACTAACGCCATAGTTAAAATCTTGAGAAGAACCACTCCAGAGAAGCTCGACACTGGGGAGGCTTAAGTTACCACGAAATTGATTAAAATTAATGTCTCGAGTATCAATACGAGCAATTTCAAGTCGATCAAATGCTAAAGTGAATCCTCGGGTTGGTAAGGGAGCTTCAGGGGAAATTTCTTCAATAAATTGTTGTCCATCAGGGCTAATTAATCCGACTTGACCCGTAAAATTACTATTAATTTGATCGGATGAACTGCCAATCGGAATGCCAATAAAATTTAAATTAAAATCATCTTTGGATAAGCGGGTTTCTGAGAAAAAAGGTTGCCCCTGATTAGTGGAAATAGATTGCTCTTGGAATTCAACTGTTCTGCTATGTAATCCTGTTCTCAGTTGCAAAACACTAGCGTGATTAGGGCTGACTTGACTAGGAAATGTAACGGCTCCTGAAACTTGCTCCAATTCACTGGTAATATCACTCGTTCTCAAAGTTTGATTGAGTCTTTGATTAATTTGTTTTCTTTGCTTAGAAGTAGCTTCAGTATTGAGGGGAGTAAATCCTTCACCTGATTGATATTCTTGCTTGGCTTCTTCGAGAGAACCTTGTAAGTTGTTAAGGTTGCTAAAAGCAGCTAAGGGAAATCCCAATAACATCCCGAATGTAGCATTAGCAGATTGCGTTTCATCAACTTCCCCTTCATTAAGGGATAATGAGATTGATGCTCCAGGGTTAAGAGAAACATTGGTATAAGTCGCACTAACCTGATTTTGATCATATTCGAGCATACTGCGATCATGAGACCGACTCAAATAGAAACGATGCCAGTCAAAATTCTCTCGACGTTCTTGAGTAAAAACCTCTGGCTGTTGTTGACCTAACCAAGCCCAAAACAGAGAATTCAGAAATCGACGATCGCGCTCTGTTTCACTCAGAAAGGGATTCACTAAAACATTCAGCAAATCTAAATTATCAAATGTCTCTTTTTGACCAATTTTAACTCCAGGATCCGACGAAAAGGTTGTATTAAAACTAGGAACTTCTGTCGTCAACGGACTGCCAAAGGTTAACCCCACCTCTTCTAAATTCTCTTTGGGAATGATAGCCCCCGCCTCTAGCGGGACATTTCCTCCATTGACGAGAGGGCTTAAATCAACAGTAGGAAAAGCCTGTAAAATTCTAGGGGCATTAGCAGGATCGATCTGCTCAAATAGAGAGCCTCCTCCTTCTATGCGATCACTTGATCCAGTTCCAACCCCAATAATGGATTTCGCATCATCAGCATCATCAAAATCAATATTAGCAAGATCAAGATTGAGATCAACATTTCCCGCCTCTGCTGCCACTGCAAATACCGTAAATTCATCTAATTCTTCTTGATCTCCTTCCAGCAGACTCAGTTCACCGGGAAATGTCCAAATCGCTTGCACGCCAAAAAACCCTTGCCTCAGTAAAAAGGCTTCATTAATTTCAATTTCATCGGTTTGTCCTTGATATCTTAATCCGGATTGAATCCCTTGAGTTTCAAAAACAATGCGATTTCCACTTAAAGACCAGTAAAACTGATCTTCTTCCGGAAAGTGACCAAACCCCAAATGTTTAAAGGTTGGGTTATCTTCAGCAAAGCGAATATCAAATTCAGAATAATTATCCACTCGATCTGGAGAAAACTGATCTTCAGAAACCGTTAAACTATCAAATGGATTAATAATAAATGGGTACTTGTCAACACTATTAGACAGAGAGTCAAGAATCAAATCTTGCTGTTTTTCTATTTCTTCAGTAGTCGGTTCTTCGGATTCTTCTTCTATAATTAAATCTTCTGGCTTAATTTCACGAAAAAAATCATCTTCAGAGTCAGAGGGGACAATATCATCACGCTGGGCTAATTGGTATGACGAGAATGAAAAATCTGTTTGCTGTGATCTGTAATTAACTAATGAAAGAAAAGGTAAGTGAAGTTCAGCAAACTTAATGTCATCATACTTGAGAGAATTAACCTCTAGAACTGAATTTGCTTCGGTTTGGGAATACAGATCAAATTCTATATTTTCTCTGGTTTTTAAATCTGAATTAAGAGATTGGGCGCTTACTTTATTATGGCTTCCCATTGTAATAAGTAACGCCAAAGCCCACATTAAAGGATTAATCTTAAAAAAAAATTTATATAGTCCAATTTTATTCTTCATATTGATTGTTAAAAAATTCCCTCACCAATTTTTTGACTCACTGTCACTTAATCTAAGCCCAGATTAGGCTCATTAAGCCCTTGGAAAGAACGACGATGTTGGTCATTATTGGTATAAGCATTCACAAGGGAGA
>JAVLCL010000241.1:0-5475 GCA_031580825.1 Halothece sp. Uz-M2-17 | reverse complement strand
GTAATCGAGGCTTTCTCTTGATCTGGAAGTTCTTTCCAAGCGCGAGTCATCAAGTTAAGGAAAATCTCAGCTTCGAGATCTGTGGTTGAGAGTTCACGGGAAAAAGACAATTTTAAGTAACTGCAAACCCGAATTAAAATTTGACGATAACTTAAGTCTTGGCTGCGGTGACGTAAAACGGTGAAGCCATCGGCAGCAAGAAACCGAAAGCGATGCTCGATCGCGTCTAAGCAAGCAGAATGCTCTTTACTCAGGATTTCTGCGGGTTCCGGCGTACCAAAGTAATCAAGGGGATTAAATCGGCGACAAAATAAAATTTCAACAATTTGCTGTAATTCGTCTTCTGTAGCTAGTTCCAAAGCAGTTCTCAGTTCATCCAATGCTTTAACCCTCCGCGACCAAGCAACCTTAGTTCCACTTAATTTTAATTGATTTTTTTCACTCTTGTGCCGTTGGCTGTCTTTGGGGATAGCTATTCATCGGATTGCTATATAACCACAAAGACACAAAGGTTTTATTTGCTAGAGATCGGTTGAGGGATCGAAATATCAACGGCTGTTACTTGTTCATCTAATTGACTCAAAGGGGGATTAATTGCCTCGGAATTTCCGACAACCAGTTTTACCATTTTTTCGGGTTGTAAATAAGTGTTAGCAACCCGTTGTACATCCGCTTTTGTTGTCTGTTTCACACCTTCTTGGAAGGCAAAAATAAAGTCAGAGGGATAGCCATAATATTCATAACGCATTAAGCGAGATAGGGTTTGCGACGGCTGTTGAAATTTGAAGATGAAAGAATTAAGAATGGATTCTTTGGCATATTGGAGTTGGTCATCAGCGAGAGGCATTTCTCTTACTTTTTGAATCTCCTCCATAATGGATTGGATAAAGGGAACGGTTGCTTCAGATCGAGTTTGTCCGCCTGCGATAAAATATCCTGGGTAATCATAACGAGCACTCCAGACTCCATACACAGAATAAGCTAATCCTTCGCGCGATCGCACATCATTCATTAAAATGCCTCCTAAGCCATTTAATGCCCCATTCAGCACTCGCAAAGCCGGATAATCAGGGTTATCTAATGTCCCTCCTAAATGTCCTAATTCCACATAAGATTGACTCAGTTGCGGTTGGTCAACAAAATAAATGCCATCGGTTTTTGCTTGTTCTGTTTCAGGAAGATTATAGTTCGGTTTGGGCGTAGAAACTTGCCAATTCGCAAATGCTTTCTCAACGCGATCGCGCATTTTTTGAGCATTAAAATCTCCAACAATGCCTAATAATGTTTCTTCAGGACGGATATAACTTTGATAAAAATCAATGACATCCGCGCGAGAAATATTTCCTAACGTTTCATATTCTGGCGTTCGTGCATAAGGACTATTTTCCCCATAAATAACTTTCTTAAATTCGCGATCAGCAATATCTCCAGGATCATCATTACGCCGAGAAATATTCCCTTTCACTTGTTGTTTCGCCAAAGCTAACTTCTCTTCAGCAAAAGCAGGCGTTTGCATAACTTCTGCAAATAAATCAAAAACCAGATCTAAATCTTGAGCTAAACAATCAAAATTAGCACTTCCAGACGTAGTATTAATTCCGGTTTCAATGGAAGCAGCCCGTTGTTCTAAAATTTCATTGAGTTCATCAGCCGGATGTTGTTGAGTTCCACCACTACGCATCACATTACCAGTCAGAGAAGCTAGTCCCACTTTTTCTGTTGGTTCAAAACGCGATCCGGTGCGAAAAAGTGCTGTTCCACTCACTAATGGAAATTCATGATCTTCAATTAAATAAATTGTCAGTCCATTTTCTAGCTGGTACTTTTCATATTCGGGTAGAGTCACTTCTGGGGGAGAAGAAAATTCTAGTTCGTTATAGTGTTTTGCTTCTTGAGTTGCTGCTTTGGCAAATAAATTGCTATTTCCCAAAATAACAAATAGAGAGACAATAAGAGCCAGTCCAAACCATTTAACGGGTTTCATATTAAATTGCATTTTGATCATTATCTTTACTAAGACTTATCTGAAATAATGCGACCGATGGTGCGATTATCCTCTGTAAACGTATTTTTCGCCACTCGTTGAATATCATCTGCTGTAACTGCGGTAATGGCTTCGAGTTCATTAAATAAATTTTCCCAAGTTCCTGTTTTTGCTTCATATTCTGCTAAGCGTCTTGCCATTCCTTGATTAGAATCTAAACTTCGTAATAAACTCGCTTGCATTTGCGTTTTTACTCGTTCTAATTCTGCTTGAGAAACAGGTTCAGTTTTTAATTTTTCAATTTCTAGAGTTAACGCTTCCGAAACTTCTTCTAACGTATGATTGGGCGCAGTTAACGCATAAAATAAGACTAAATTGGGGAACTTATCTCCTGGAAAACTACTTAATCCTCTGGCGGATAAAGCAACTTGTTGATCTTGGACTAAAGATTGATATAACCGAGACGTACGACCATCGCTCAGTAAGCGAGAAATCACTTCATAAACGACATGATCTTCATCAGTAATCGCAGGACGATGATAGCCTTCAAAATACCAAGGTTGGGAATTTAGTTGAAGATTAACTTCTTGGGTTTTTGTTTGTGGCGGTTCCACAGCGGTTACTTCAGGCGGTTCAACTTGAGAGGAAAAGCGACCAAAATAAGTCTCTGCTAATTGTTTTACATCTTCAGGATCAACATCTCCAACAACTGCCATCGTTAATTTTTCGGGAACATAATAGGTTTCAAAAAAATCACGAATATCATTTCGGGTAAGATTCCGAATATCCTCTTCATAGCCAATAACAGGACGTTGATAGGGATGAGTTGTAAAGGCTGTCCCTAAAAATTCTTCGATCATTTTTCCCACTGGAGAATTATCAGTGCGGAGTCGTCTTTCTTCTAAAATGACTTGTTGTTCTTTATAAAATTCTCGGAATACCGGATCGAGGAAACGTTCTGATTCTAAAGACATCCAAAGTTCTAGTTTATTTGCTGGGAAACTATAAAAATAAACCGTATAATCGGCAGAAGTTGCTGCATTTAAGCCAACTCCCCCTTCCGTTTGAACAATTTTTCCATATTCATTTTGTTCTACATATTGAGAGGCTTGAGATTGTAACTTTTCAAACTTAGCTTGCAGTTGTTTGACTTGCTCTGAGTTTCCTTGTTCTTTTACAGTTTCGAGTTGCTCATGAACTTGGTCTAAACGTTGTATTAACTGTTTCTCTTTTTGATAATTTTTGGTTCCAATTTCAGTCGTTCCTTTAAAAGCGAGATGTTCTAAAAAGTGAGCAGCACCGGTTTTTCCTTCTTCTTCATTAGCTCCACCGACATCTGCATAAGTAACAAAAGAAATAACAGGGGCTTCTTGGTCTGGAAGGATGATAAATTTCATCCCATTATCGAGTTTATATTCTATAATTCGATCTTTAACTCGTTCGAGATAAGGTTGAATTTCTGATATGTTCTCAATTGCTGCTGCAGAAGGGATGAAAGAAGTTCCCCAAAACAGAAATAGACAGCTAATGGTTATGATTAGTCGTAACACAATTTTCCTCTAGAACTTACTCGTTTCAATTAATGAATTGCAACTTTTATTGAGATCAAGTATAGTTTCAGTCTCGGGAATATTAGATTAATTCATCCCAAAAGAACCAATAACATTGATCAACGGTTGTAGCTTGCCCTTTTCGTTTAGAAAGGCGTAATCTGCAACCCATCGAGTTTATACTTGAACCAACCCAGAAAAACGATAATGCAAACTTCTGTTACAGTTTGTTGAAAATCGTCAACTTTCTTGCTGGATCAAAGCTACCCTATCAATGATAAGCCACAGATAAAAGTCTTATGCAAGTGTTCCGTCCACAAGCTGCTCCTTCTGTTTCTCAAAAATCGCCGTCTGACGCGCGCGATCGCGTTTTAAAGACAGCACAACGTCTCTTTGCGAACCGAGGGTATGATGCGACGACAACCAAAGAATTAGCAGCAGAAGCCGGTATTGCAGAAGGAACACTCTTCCGATACTTCGAGAATAAAAAAGCGATTTTAGTGGAAGTGGCAACGGAAGGCTGGGTGGAAATTTTAACGGATCTCCTCACCGAGTTAAGCGAAATGGGAAGTTATAAAGCCGTGGCACAGGTGATGAGACGACGAATGTTCCGACTTCATGAAAATGGGGAACTATTGCGAGTTTGCTTTTTTGAAGCCCAATTTCATCCGGAATTAAGAGAACGGATCCAGTCGGAAGTGATTTCCAAAATGACTGATGTGACAGAAGCCTTCTTTGAAACTGCAATGGAACGTGGCATTTATCGCCGAATGAATCCCCGAGTGGTTGCGCAAGTCTTTTTAGGAATGTTTACAATTGCAGGGTTTTCCAGTGATACGATTATTGAGTCTGATGCCCCCCCTCATGCAATGAAAGAAATGGCAGAAGGAATTGCTGATATTTTTCTCAACGGTGTTTTAGCGCAACCCGAAGAGACTCATGTGACAAATTAGTCCTTGTTTTTAAAGCTCAAGAGACTAATTGCAAATAGCAGGAAAAGTGATTGGGATGGGTCTGTTTTTTCTCAATGTAATCGAGATTAATCACATTTCCTAACTTTTAATTTCACATATAAATGGTTTCTAATGAGTCACTTCAAAGTCTGATTTATCAATATACTTTTGTATAGTAAATCTTAACTCTAATCGGAAACTAAGACTTTTAAAATTGTTATTCTATACGCTTTAATTTAAGAAAATTATCAAAAATAATTCGTGATATTACTCATTATTGTTTTGCGTCAATTTGTATTGATTAATAAATAATTCAAGTTCTTAATATAAATCCCCAAAAAAACGAAATAGTTAGTAGAGTATAAGTTATAAGAACAAAATTGTTGCTCCCTCAACAAGATTCTATAGCACTATAAACTTGGGTTAGGACATTTACTGATTGCTAAAACCTTTCATCATAAACTGTTGCCTATTGCCCAGCGCGTAGTGGTATATAGTAATCAAGGGTTGAATTAACTGACTCTTTAGAAAAAAATTAAACTCTACTTATGCTCTCTCTCTAAACTCAAGTTACCAATTAATTGTTTCAGTCCTTTGTTTTTCTGTGGTGAAATTTTCTATTGTCATGATCACAGATGATAACAGGATGATCTGCTCTGAATTCTAATCATATAGGCTATCAACGCTTAAACAAGAGGTAGAACGAATGGGGATCGAACTGAAGTCTGTAAAGATGGAAATTCCTGAGAAGGCAAATCTTATTATTGGTCAAGCTCACTTTATTAAAACCGTTGAGGATCTATATGAGATTATGGTGAGCAATTCCTCTCAGGCGAAATTTGGTTTAGCCTTTTGTGAGGCTTCAGGAGATTGTTTACTGCGGGTTGCTGGAAACGATGAAACCCTCAGCGCGATCGCGGCAAAAAATGGTGAAACTCTTGCAGCAGGACACAGTTTTGTGATTATCCTCCAAGATGCTTATCCTCTG
>JAVLCL010000240.1:0-5481 GCA_031580825.1 Halothece sp. Uz-M2-17 | reverse complement strand
GCTTAGAAAAATTAAGTCGTTTGCTCAATTCCTCAAAGTGGGATAAGGCAAGGAGTTTACGCCTTGAGCGGATGTTGGAATGGCAGTCGGACGAGGGCTGGTTTCCTGAATATGAAGGGAGTGACCCAGGATATCTTTCCTTAACTATATCATGTTTGGCGCAAATTAATCAATTAAAAACAGATATTCGTTTAAAAGAAGCCCTGATTAAAGCAGTGGAATTTGCCAGTTATTTTCTTCATCCAGATGGGTCTTATGGCGGGGAATATGCAAGCAGAAATACATATAATTTTTTCCCCTATGGCTTTGAATTAGTGGGACAATGGTATGCACCAGCATTAAGAATTAATGATGGTTTTTTGGAAGGAGTTGCTAAGGGATTAATTCCCTGTTATGCAGATGATCATATTATTGGACACCATACTTGGAATTATTTACTGGCGTGGCGAGATTTTGTTTCAGAACGTCCTGAACCGGTTCCTGAAAAAGAGGGGAGAACTTATTTTTCTCAAGCTCAACTGTTAATTGAAAAACGAGGTAACACAAAACTCTATTTAGCTTTGAATAAAGGGGGTGTTTTTAAGGTATTTCGTAATCAAAAGCTGCTAGTTTCTGACACACAATTTTCTGTACTGGCTGAGCAAGGAAAGCACCTCAAAAATGCAGTGGGACATCTGATTGATGCTCAAAATACAGAGGTTGAGATCCAAGAAGATTCGATCCTCATTAAGGGGGAACTAGGATGGGCAAAACAAACCCAGATGACTGCTTTTAAGCTAATTCTGTTGCGAGTGGTGATGCTGAGTTTGGGACGGTTTTTTCCGAATTTAATCCGAAAGATTTTACAGAAAATTTTAATTACAGGGAAACAAAAGACTGGGATGATTTATGAACGTTCTCTTCATTGGGAAAATGAAAACTTAGTGGTTCAAGATCGTTTAAGTGTTCCCCATTGGGATCTCATTAAAAAAATTGGTATTGGTGGCGATCAAACTTCAATTTATGTGGTCATGAGCAGAACATTTCAACCGAGTCAACTCCAACCTTGGTTAGACTTAAGTAATCGGCTAAAAGATCTCACGGCTGGAGATATCTTGCAAATAGAACGTCGTTATTAAATATCCCGTTATGAAAAAAATAATTTCGATCGCGCTGAGTTTAATAATTTTAATTATTCTCTATCTCAAAATTGATTTTACTGCATTGTTAGCCGTGTTTGAAAAAAGTCATCGCGGTTGGATGATGGGTGGATTAGGAATGGTAATTCCGATTACGATGTTAACGGCTTGGCGACTCCAGCAACTGACCCCAAAAAAAGCAAAGTTAACCTTTGGTGAGGGGAATCGTTTAATTTTAGCTGCTAGCGTTTTAAACATGGTTTTACCTTCAAAGATGGGGGATATTGCTAAGGCTTATTTTATTCAAAAACGAGGATCTTTAACGGGATCATTAGCCTTATCGTTAGTGATTTTCGAGAAAACTTGTGACTTATTATCGCTATTATTTTGGTGTGGCTTTGGCTTATTTCTCTATCCAGATAAGGGCGGTTTATTTTGGGGGATGACAGTCGTCATTAGCAGTGGTTTAATTTTAGGGATTCTCTTATTATCGTCACGATCATTTGCTGATACTTGCTTTAATGTTGGACAGCATTTTGCACCGAAAACAATTGGGGAAAAGCTGGAAAAATTACAAACCGCTTGGGGAGAAATGCATGACTATTTTTGGCGCGATCGCGCACAACTTTTGCTTCTAACGTTTACCTCAATCTTTCTTTGGTTTTTACACCTGTTTCAAATCTGGTTATTTATTCTCGCTTTGAAAGCATGGACTCCTGTTTTAGTCAATTTAGCCCTTGCTCCCCTTGCGATTTTAGCGGGATTACTGCCTTTAACCTTTGCTGGAATTGGAACTCGTGATGCAGCGTTAGTCTTCTTCTATAATAGCTATCTTGATCCACCCACTGCTGCTGCTTTAGGATTACTTTGTACCTCTCGTTATTTTATTCCTGCGGTTGCAGGTTTCCCCTTTATGGGACGATATCTAAGTAAATAAAAAACTTAATTTGTGATTAACTCAAATGATATCCCAGTTATCTTTATTCGCGCGAAGGATCAAACGAAGTCAGTGGCAATTTATCATTGAAACACTAATCATCACAGCCTTTTTCTGTCTTTGCTTTTTATTAGAAGATAACATGGGGCGAGTGAATGAAGTTAATATTTTACCGTTTGCTCGACAACACGCAGATCCCAGTTGGATTCCTGAAGATTGGTATTATAATTTACCTGCTGGTTATCGAACCCCTTTTATTGCCATTTTTGGGAATATGGCATCGGTTTGGGGGTTTTTAATCACTTCAATTGTTGGACGTTTTTTAGTCTTTACGCTTCTTGCCAGTAGCTTAGTTTTTTTAGCGCGTACTCTAGAGCTAAAACTAATTTCGTTATTATTTGCGATGACGATTTTTCTCTTTAGTTCTGATGACCAAGGCTTAATTGCAGAAGAATGGTTAGTACGAGCCCTTGAACCGAAAGCGATTGCTTATAGTTTGCTTTTAATCGGAATTACGTTTATGTTCCGAGAAAATTATCGGTTAATGGCACTTTTTTTAGGACTCGCCATTAGTTTTCATGTTTTAGTCGGGGGATGGGCGTTATTAACGGTTGCTTTTTGGTTACTGTTACGGCGCAGCAAGATTTTGAAAAATCCCCAACTTTTAATCTCTATAAGTCTTATTTATTTAATAGCAGCCAGTTTTGCCATTCCTCCAATTCTTCGACAACTGTTTTCTGTTACTTCCGAGAGTGGCTTTTCTGCATCTTACATTTATGTTAATTTGCGAACGCCCCATCATCTTAATCCTCTCTCTTGGTCTTTAGGTCAATGGATACAACCGCTTATTTATTTCATTTTCTTTGCCATTACCATTGCAATTTTATGGAAGCATAAAAATACAGTTCAAAAAGACTCAGCGATTTTTGCTTTGTGCGCGATCGTTCCTTTTATTTTAGGAGTAATGATTGCACCTTGGGATCAACAAGGAAACTTTCTCCAGTATTATCCATTTCGCTTGGGAGATGTTATGTTTCCGTTGATGACCTGTTTACTATTTGTCTATATTCTACAAACTGCATTTTCTCAATCTCGATTCACTGAAAAAGGTTTTATTGTCCTTTGTCTGGTTATTCTGACAGTGACTGTCGTGATACAAGGAAAAGAAAGTTATGATTCTTTTATCACATTACGTCAATTTCCGAGTGAACCACAAATGGTAACACCAGAATGGAAAGAAATGTGTTATTGGATTCGGGAGAATACTAAACCAAATGAACGATTTATTTCTCATCCTTTAGAAGAGATTACATTTACTTGGTTAAGCGAACGAGCAACAGTCGTTAAATATAAATTTGTTCCACCTGTAAGTTCTGCGGTTTCAGAATGGTATAACCGCTTAAATGACTTAAGTGGAGACATTGACATTACTGAAATTAAAGAAAAAGAAGAATTGCAAACCGCTTTAAGAGAAGGATATGATCATCTTTCTACCCAACAGGTTCTTTCTTTGATGGAAAAATACCAAGCCAATTATCTTGTCACTGATGTTAATCATTCGCTGAATCTGAAAACAGCCCATCAAAATTCTCGTTATATTCTGTATTCCAATTCGGCTTTTTCTAATTCCTAAGAGGTTAGAGTCGCTTCACCCCCATGGAATAATTTTGGGGGTAAATCCGAGGATTAACGACACCCTAAACTATCTCGGGTTGCCACTCCTGTGGCTGGGTTTACGCCCTCTGCTCTTTCACACAATAACTTAATTTGATAACGATTAATAATTGCTTCCGTAAAATCAGCCCCTGTCACTTTTGTATCTTCAAAAGTAGTACGAGTCATCACTGTTCCAATTAAAACAGCATTGGTTAAATCAGCGCCATCTAAGACCACACGATCCATTAAAGCCCCACTTAAATTAGTATTTGATAAATCGGCATTGGTTAACGTTCCTTTCGTAAACATAGCATTTTCTAAATTCGATCCACTAAAATTAGTGCGACGCATTTGTGCAGCAGCAAAAACGGCTCCCTTTAAATCTTGATTAGAAAAATCTCTTTCGGAAACAACCGTATGGGTATAATTAACACTATTATCTTGTGCCATTGCTGGTTTCGCATCAAGTAATACCCAAATTCCTGCTAAGAGGAAAGCAATCGCTAAATATAAAATTCGTTTCAACAGTTTTTTCATCATATTTCCTTGAACAATTCGTGATTGATTATTTTTCACAAGTTGAGCCTCTTTGAACCCATTATCTCTTACAATTAATAGAGACTCAATGTAATATGATAATCAACCCATGACAACTTCAATCATTCCTGTGATTCTTGCAGGTGGAAAAGGAGAACGGTTTTGGCCCGTTAGTCGGCGCAAGCATCCCAAACAATTTTTATCGCTTGATGGCACTGGAAAAACACTTTTGCAAGGAACTGCGGATCGATTATTACATTTAACCTCAGGATGGGAAAAAATATGGGTCATTACTTCTGAGATGTTAGCGGAAGGAGTCCAAGAACAACTCCCCACTCTTCCCCCAGAAAATTGTTTAGTGGAACCACAAGGGAGAGATACCGCCCCGGCTGTTGCTTGGGCAACCCTAGAAATTACCAAACGCTATGGAGAAGAGGCAGTGATTGGCTTTTTTCCTGCGGATCATTGGGTAGGAGACTTAAATAAGTTTCAAAATACGATTACCGCAGGAGTAGAATTAGCTGAGGCTGAAAACGCGATTGTGACTCTCGGAATGCAACCCACCTATCCTTCAACAGGTTATGGTTATATTGAACAGGGTAAAGCGGTTGGGGAGTATCAAGGATTATCCGCTTACCAAGTCACCCGCTTTACAGAAAAGCCTGATCTTGAAACCGCCGAGTCTTTTATTGCGAGTCAACGCTTTAGCTGGAATAGTGGAATGTTTATTTTCCGCGCTGGGGTTGTCTTACAAGAGTTAGCCCAACACGCGCCGGAGATTTTAACCCCCTTACAAGAAAAGGGAAAAGCAGCTTATGCGGATCTCCCGAAAAATAGTATTGATTATGCTTTAATGGAAAAAACCCAACTGGCGTATGTTCTCCCCAGTGAATTTAGTTGGGATGATTTAGGAGATTGGAATGCCCTCGAACGATTGTTTAAAGGGGATCAAGATAATGTCGAAATGGGAACTCATGTGGGATTAGATACAAAAGGAAATATTATCTATAGTTCTGATCCTGAGGAAGTTGTTGTCACTTTAGGTTTAGAAGATGTGGTTATTGTGCGCGATCGCGGAGTCACTTTTGTTGTGAAAAAAGATCGCACCCAAGATATTAAAAAACTCCTCAAACAACTTCAAACCGACAACCGCTTTGACAAACTGTTATAGAAGTCGTCGTAAAACCAAGCGTCTTAAAGACGTTGGATATAAGGCGAGCGAGTTGAGGACTT
>JAVLCL010000239.1:0-5550 GCA_031580825.1 Halothece sp. Uz-M2-17 | reverse complement strand
TTCTCTGGCGATCACCTTACGAGAACTGATTCGAGACTGGCAAAATTGGGATATTACCATTCTAGGCGTTGATATTAACCCCATTGCCCTCGAAAAAGCAAAAGCTGGGGTTTACAGTCAATGGTCATTTCGACGGGTAGAACAACATATTCAGAGACACTACTTTCAAAGCAGTGGAGATAAATCTCATCTCTCTCCTCTAATCAGAGATTTAGTTCGGTTTCGACAAGTTAATCTTTATCGCGATCCCTTCCCCACTGAAACCTCGCCGTTACAAGCGATGGATTTAATTGTCTGTCGGAATGTGTTTATTTATTTTGACCCCAAAATTGTTGCTCAAATCTTAAATAAGTTTTATCAGGTTCTGAAGCCAGAAGGCTATTTACTCACAGGTCATGCTGAACTCTCTGGGTTAGATTTGAGTCAGTTTGAAGCCCAAGTCTTTCCAGAATCGCTGATTTATCAACGTCCAGTGCAATCAGATTCTTCTGCTGTAACCGCTAAGATTATACCGCAACCCGTTTACACGCCTGCTTTTACCCCGATACCTATTCCCTCACCTCAGAAGCCTCCTCAACCTGTTGCGAAAAAGGTTTCTTCTCCCGTGTCGAAGCCTAAAACTGCTAAAACGCATAATGAGACTTCTAAAGAGCTAGATCTCAAACCATTATTAACAGCAGCAGAAACAGCTTACGAACAAAAGAATTATGATGAGGCAATTCATCAACTGCAAGCCTTATTAAAAGAAGATTCTCGCAACTTTTCCGCCCATCATCTTCTCGCGCAAATCTATGCCAATGTCGGTCAATATGCCGAAGCAAAACAATGTTGTCAGGAAGCGTTGACCATTCAAGAATTCGCGATCGCGCCCTACTATATTCTTGCCAAAATTGCCGAAGAAGAAGACGACCTAGAACAAGCAAAACAGCTTTATAAACGGATCATATACCTCGATCAAAATTCATTTACGGCTTATTTAGAACTCAGTCATATTTACCATTTGCAAGGAGATCAAATCCGGCGAGAAAAGATGAAACAATCGGCAATCAAACTCTTGCAGCGATCGCCAAAAGAGCAAAAAATTCCTGAATTAAACAACATTACGGTTGCGGAAGTGTTAGGAGAAATGGTGAGTTAGAGGTTCTTTGTTTTTCGATAACTTCAAAGATTTAGGGGATGGTGGAAAAGGTACAGCACTACAAACTCGGAAACCCTTTCACTATATGTTGCCTATTGCCTAGCACTATAACTTTGACATTCCTTATTCTTTTCCCCTTGAACCTTGTCCCCTTCTTTCAACTCCCTCGAAGTCTTGATCATCTACCAAATTTTAAAAACTACCCTTCTGAGTTATTTTTTAATCAGAAAAAATACTGATTTTTTCAAAAAAATTAGAGTTAATAAAAAGTAACCTACAAAACTTAACTAAATAGCTCTAATAAAAACAAAGAGAGATATAGTTAAAAGTGACCGATAAGGTCATCCTCAAGAATAAGAAAAAGGGGGAGAGATGGCAAACTCAAAAAACATGAAAGTTAGATATTTAATTGGTCTCGGCTATTGTGTACCTGTTGCTCTTTCTGTATTGAGTGCAGGGATTGTTGGGTTTAATGTCAATACCGTTAAAAATGAGCAACAAAAATTAGATACAGGCGTTAAAATCGAACGGGAAATTGCTGATTTACACCGTCAAATCGAGATTTTCTCAAAAACGACGCGCGGGTATTTAATGGAGCCGGCTCCGACTACTCTTGCTGATATCCGAGATGTTCAAAATGAGATTGAATCTCATCTTACCGCTTTAGATGATTTAATTCGCTTCGATGAACAAAGACAAAACTTACAAGAAGCGGAAGAAGCCTTTACAGCACTGAAAGCGCTTAACTTAGAACTGATTCAGATTGCCCAAACCCAAGGCTCAGAAGCAGGAATTGCTGCTTGGAAAACTCAAGATGGACTCGCTGAAGCACAAGCGGTGGCGCAAGTTTTAAATGACTTGGAAGATCAAGAACACGAAATTGTTAATGGTAGTGTTCAAGATACTAATACAGCCGTTAATAGTTTATTGACAATGGTGATTGGTTCAACCTTCCTTGCTGTTTTACTTTCAGCAGGATTTGGGGTTTGGATCATCTCAAAAATTGCAACCCGGATTCAAGAAGCAGCCAATACTATCGCTTCTTCTTCTAGTGAAATTGCTACCACCATTGAAGAAGAAGACCGCACCGCCAGTCAACAAGCTGCTTCTGTCAATGAAACGACAACCACCATGAATCAACTGGGGTCATCGGCGCGTCAATCCACAGAACAAGCTGAAGCTGCTGCTAATGCTGCCCAACAAGCTCTCGAAGCAGCAGAAGGGGGAAATAAAGCCGTAGAAGAAACCCTGAGCAGTATGTCCACCTTAAAACAAAAAGTGGGCGCGATCGCGGAACAAATCTTACAACTGAGTGAACAAACCAATCAAATTGGCAGCATTTCCCAGTTAGTGTCAGATTTAGCCAATCAAACCAATATGTTAGCCTTAAATGCCTCTGTAGAAGCCGTCCGCGCAGGCGAACATGGGAAAGGCTTTGCCGTCGTTGCAGGAGAAATTCGGAAACTTGCCGATCAAAGTAAACAATCTGCCGAAAAAATTGGCGGTTTAGTCGCTGAAATTCAAAACGCCATTAACTCCACCGTTATGGTCACTGACGAAGGCACAAAAACCGTTGATTCTGGAATGGAAATTACAGAGAAAACCGCTGAATCCTTTAGTCATATTACAGAAGCCGTGAATAATGTGGTGATGAATAACCAACAAATTTCTCTCAATATTCATCAACAAGCCAGTGGTATTCAACAAGTGTTAGAAGCGATGAATACCCTCAACCAAGGGGCAAAAGAAACTGCAGCCGGAATCAGTCAAACTCGCGCGGGAACGGAACAACTCAACACCGTTACTCAAGAACTGAAACACTTGGTCTAGATCGAGAAAGGGTAGAGGGCGACCGATTCGCCCTTACGCTAACTCATCAGGAGGAATTATGCAAAAACATCCTTATCTCAGTTTTACCCTGAATCATACCCTCTACGGACTGGATGCCCTGGTTGTCGAAGAGATTTTTTCCTTACCCGAACTAACCCCCATTCCAGAAGCCCCCCGCGATATCGTTGGTATTGTGAATGTGCGAGGGGAGATTCTCCCCGTCATGGACATGAACCTACGTTTTGGCTATCAAAGTCCTGATTATCATCTTAGTGACAGTGTAGTGGTTTTACGCTGGGAAGACTCACGGGTGGGATTAATCGTGAATAATGTCCATGAAGTCAAACACTTTCACCCCAATCAAATTACTAACCACCTATCCCATGGACGCGCCTTAGCCGGAAGTATCCGCCGGAAATTTGTCACAGGAATTGCCCGCAACGAACAAGATTTAGTCGTCTTACTCGATGCAGCGAACCTCATTCGCTATGTGGAAAATCAAGACTTACCCGACAGCGAAGAAGAAGACTTCTTGCAACCTGAAGTCGGGTTAGTGGAACAACAAGTTTTTTGTCCCAATGCGACCGACGACGAAAGACAAGTCTTTCGGGAACGGGCGGAAAATTTACGCGCCAGCAGCGAAGAAGAAGAGAAACAAGGCTTTAAACCCCTTGCAGTGATGGTTTTAGATGATGAATTCTTTGGCATTGACTTAAAAATTGTCCGTGAATTTACACGAATTCATAATGTTACCCCTGTTCCTTGTTCTCCCCCTCATATTATCGGCAACATGAACTTACGAGGCGAAATTCTCACCCTCGTTGATTTATGCGGTTTATTTAATCTTCCGCAAGTGCAGTGGAATAACGAGAGTTACGCCATTGTTGTGGAAGTCGAAGAAATTGTCGTTGGTGTTGCCGTCGCTTCTGTTTATGATGTGATGTTCCTTGATCCATCCGAAATTACCACTGTACCTACAGCCATTCATGCGATTGACGATGAATATCTACAAGGGGCTGCCCCCTACCATGAGAAGATGATGAGCATTCTTGACTTACCTAAGATTCTCCTCAGTAGCGGGTTAGTAGTTGATCAAGCGGTTTAATTCCTGTTGATGATTCCCTCTCCCCATAGGGAGGGGGAAGTTGATATTTGTTTAATTATTATTGGTATATTTTTGTACCATTTCAATCACTCTGCCTGGTTTCGGAGGTTTTCCTAAAAAGTCTGTCGCTCCTGCCATTTTTGCCCGCGCCCGATCAATTGCCCCATTTTGAGCCGTCAAGATAATAATGGGAATATTTTGAAACGCTTCTGTTTCCCGTAAAAACTTACAGACACTGTAACCGTTAACATTGGGCATCATTAAATCTAAGAAAATGAGGTCTGGTTGTTCATCAATTAAATCCGAAAACCCGTGCATTGGTTCGGTAATGCTAATCACTTGATACCCTAGTGGAGACAACAATTTTTTCATGCTGTGAGCAACAATCGGGCTATCATCAATACAAGCAATTAAATATTTTTGTTGCTGGGGTGAATTATTATCCGATTCGTTAGAAGTTTCAGAAATGGAAATAAAACTTGGCAGCGATAAATCGGCAACTTCTCGAAATTCAATTAACTGTTTTTCTTTGAATTTCATTAGTGCTTTTGTTACATCGAGCAAAGGTTTATTGAGAGAAACTGACATATCCCAAAGGGTAAATTTCCCGTTGAGATATTTTGCTAAACTGCTATTATTTTTCAATTGTGTACTTTGAGCTAATGTTGGCACTAGGCTGCCATTAAATTCCGCTAAATTACTGTCAAGCCAAGACTGTTGTTTTTCAGAAACTGTTTCAATCAGACGTTCAATTTCTAATCCTGATAAAGCTAAACCTAAGGAGAGTCCAGATTCACCTTCTCCTCGCGTTTCCCATTCCGTAATTATTTCTTCTTGGTTGACTAAATCAAAGAGAAATTCTTCGGCAACATTCGTAATTGCTGTTTTCGCTTGAACCACATTGAGACGCTTTTTACTAATGCCTTGATAGAGTAATTGATATTCCCAAGGTTGTTCCGCAGAACAGCTAAGTTCTTCCGCTGGCCAACTAATAGCGAGTTGACGACACACTCGACTAAAGCGACGCACCGGCTGCAATTCATCTTTAACGTAAAGTAAGCGACCGTGTAGTAAAAAAACTTTCCCGATTACAATTTCATGGTTGCGGATTGTGAGATTGCCAGTTGCCTTCTCTTGAGAATATTCATTAATTTTGTTGCGGAGTTTCTCAAGAGGATGGGTTGTGATAGTGACCATAAGACTTGTATCCTTTTTACAGTAAAATGATTTTTTCTTGGAGAATAAAATCAAAACACTTTGAAGATCTCTTTATTTTTAAGTTTAAGTAAAGAAGAATTTGTCTTTGGTAAATGGTTACAAAACTTATTAACATTGTCAGATCAAGATTTTAAAAATTGTAAGAAAAAAAATAATTCTGATCGGAGTGGAAAAACAAACGATAAAATTAAATTAGAAACTTTGGTTCAGAAAGATGATTTTGTCGATTACATAATTGGCATTATTACAAGGAAAATAT
>JAVLCL010000238.1:0-5570 GCA_031580825.1 Halothece sp. Uz-M2-17 | reverse complement strand
CCCCCGTTGTTTTTCCAATTCCATCCAGTCGGAAGTGGCTTTTTTTTGCGCTCGTTTTGACTTTACAGCACCCGCCTGATGGATCGCCCCTCCATAGAGGAGGAGTTTTTCAGTCAGAGTGGTTTTCCCTGCGTCAGGGTGAGAAATAATGGCAAAATTACGTCGGGATTCGACGGCGGTTTTTAGTTCCTGTTCTAGAGGTTGTGTTGACATTGGTGAGTGATTTGTTATTTGTTATTTGGAAAATGGGTAAATGTTTAAGATTTCTGACCTAGATGTAGTTAAATGGTCTCCTGATGATTAATGATTAATTCTTGTTTAGAGAGATGATGTTGGGGAAAATCGTGATTGTAAATGACCATTGTTGTTGTCTGATTTTCCTGAAAGCCAATTTGTTTATAGAAGTTTTGTTGGTAAGTGGTCATTAAATAAACCCGTTCCACATTGCACAAACGAGGATGTGCAAGCATCGTTTCCACTAAGGTACTACCTAACCCAATCCCTCGGTATTCTGGATGAACGACAACATCCCAAATCGTAGCGCGATAAACACAATCTGTTGTCGCCCGAGAAAAGCCAATTAATCGTTCTCCTTCCCAAACTGTAATCACGGGGTTACTATTGGCAATCGCAATTGCTAAGCCGTCTTGGGTTCGTCCTTCCGCCCAAAATGCGCAGAGGTCGAGGAGATTTTGCAAACTCGCAAGATCTATTTTGTCTGGGTCATCACAAAATTGAATTTGCATCTTTGTTCTTTATTACTCGTTCTTTGTTACTCGTTCTTCGATGCAGTAGAAACATTATCCTAGAAGCTCTGTTGCTGCTGCGGTTTGTTCATGCTCTTGTTTTTTGTCGTCTGATCCATCACCTACTCCTATAGCAGTCAGGAATCAGTTGTGAGAGAGCAATTCTGGTTTAAGGCAATAGGCAATTTGCTCCCAAAATTTCTTATGAATCATTGCTGATTGCTATCGTCAATTTTGCCTGATTCACGATTTTGTCAATGAACCAGTTTTTTTATGTTTCTTCCTGACGACCATTGAGACTTAACTTTGCCTTACTCTGAGGAAATAGTTGGCTACAAGCAGCACCAATTCTGCTACTTGCGCCAGTCATACAAACAATTTTATCTTCAACGGAATCCATCAATCTTGCTTAGAATTCGACAAGGTAGCAGTGTTGGAAACAATATTGACTCGTTGCGACACTAAAGTCATCCCATTATCGCGAATGATAATTGCTGAAAGCCAACGTTGTCCGGGGGTGGTGGGGGCTTCTCCTAAGCGATAAATTCCCCCTGCGGGTAAGATTTCTAAATTGAGGTTACGTGGGGTTAAATAGCTCTGAATCGTCACTTCTTCTTCTAGCGCGGTTCCCATCAAGATGTCATCACCAATGGGTTCTTGCACAATCACATCAAAGTTGAAGTTTTCTCCCGCTTGCACCTGACTCGGAGCATTGACTTTTACCCGAGGCGCATTTTCTCCAATATAAACTTTGGATTGTTCACTGAGCATGTCTTGAGTAACAATTTGACCTTCCCGAATTGTTTGGCGCGATCGCAGCGTTGCTTCTAAAAAGACTTCTCGCCCTTGTGCGTTTCGTAAACCGCGGATACGAGTGACTGTTTCTGCAACTAGGGTTTCTCCTTGCTTTTCCCAATTTTCTAGTTCTACCTGATAATCTAGCTGATCATAGGTGTTCCAAAGTTGTTCTAATTTTTGGGTTAATGCTGCAACATCTAAACCAGATGTAGTCGTCAACTCAGGGCTATAGACAGCGCGAACCGTTGCCATATCCTCATTATTGGCAGCCGTTTCCAGTTCACTGAGTAATTGCGTTAAATTTTTCGGGGCTGTATTGGCGGGTGCAGCTTGGGCCAGTTGCGAAGGAAACAAGAGCGCGATCGCTGCGACTAAAGACCATTGCGATAGTTTTTTCAAGAAAGAATCGAGCATTGGTTTATTATAAATGTGTGATCGGTCGTTGGTTGCTCGTTTCCCCTTCCGAATCGGAAAGGGGATTCAAAAAAAGAGTTACTCGTCACTACTCATGATTTGTGGCACTCGGAAGAAGCTATCTTCTCGTTCCGGTGCTTGATCCAATAAGGCTTCTTGTTCTGAGTAAGGGTGACATTCATCCTTTCGCGTGACATTGCTGACATCAATCGCGCGAGTGGTGGGAGGAACATCAGTGGTATCCAACTCATTTAGTTGTTCCACATATTCCAAGATACTACTCAGTTGAGTCGTAAATTGTTGTTCCTCTTCCGGTGTCAGTTCTAACCGCGCCAGATGGGCAACTTTTTTCACTTGTTCGAGATCAATCATTGTTCATTGAGTTTAGAAGTAAACGTCCATATCAGACCGACCCGTGGTTTTTAACCAATTTTGGGCTTCAATATAATTATTGGGAGCAAGTCGAATGGCATCTTTCCAATATTCCGCAGCCTGATCAAAGAGCGTTTCCCCTTCTTCTTCTCGCCCTTCTTGTTTCGCTAAATCTCCCTGATGATGGTAAATTACAGCGATATTATTCAGGGCTTGTGGCAAACGAGGATTCGCTTCAATCGCTTCTTGGTAATATTGAAGAGCTTTTTCGTACTCGCCGTTACTGGTATGAATCAAGCCTATATTGTACAAGATATAGCTGCGATCATTCGGATCATCTTCAAGTTTGAGAGCTTCGTGATAGTTGTCTAAAGCCTCTGCATACTCTCCATCTGACTGGGCTGACATTCCGTCACGGTAGTAGGTAAAGGCTTCTTTTGATTGTTTTCCCGTCGGCAGCATCTTTAAGATCAAGTCTGCCATCACTGTAAATGATTTATCAATAAAGTTATCGTTGCGCTGAGTCCGTGGCATAGCGTTTTTAAGATATAGCTTAAGCACTCTTTCATTTTCATCTTACATTTTAATCGGTTTCCCGAAAGCTCCTGAGTCTGAGCAGAAAAGAGTGATCCTTCTGACTCGCGATCAACTAGTTGTAATAGACCAAGCCAGAGGATTGACTAAGGCGTTCTTGGTGACCCTAAATAGCAGGATTCAAGCTGCTCACTAAAGCTCCGCTGCCCTTCTAGGGCGATTTCATAAGAAGCGCAGACATAAACAGTCAGCTAGATTTCGGAAAGGAGGATTTAAGGTTGATCAAAGAGCCGTTTATCTTGCTAAGATTGGGAAACTCAAGATTGTCTGGTCTCGTCCTCTCAAGAGTGAACCGTCCTCAGTTACCGTCATCAAAGACTCTGCTGGAAGATATTTCCTCAGCTTTGTCGTAGAAATCGAGGCTAGTCCCTTAGAACCAACCAGTCAATCTGTCGGTATAGACCTAGGAGTATCAACCTTTGCCACCCTTAGCACGGGGGAGAAAATAGATGCCCCCAAACCGCTAAAGAGGAGGATCAATCGTTTACGCAAACTAGATAAGCAACTTTCCAACCAAACTAAAGGGAGTAATCGCTGTGAGAGGGCACGGAAAAGACGAGCCAAACTCCATGCTAAATTAGCAGACACTCGAACCGACTTTCTGCACAATTTATCAACAAGACTGATTCGTAAGAACCAAACAATCGTCTTGGAAGACTTAAATGTTTCGGAATAACCCAGATAGATAGTGTAGCTAGGTTGATAATTCCTATTAATGGTTATCTCTTCCTTTTCAATATCTTAAAAAAGATTAATATTATTTTGACTTGCATAATTAGTTATTTAGATTTAAGATACTATACAAATTCAAAAGCCTAAAATGAAGGCGATCTTACTTTTTCAGTGAGAGCAATAGATTATTTAGATCCGGTCATCTTGATCATTAGTTTCCCAAAAAAAATAAAATTCTTTTCACTTAAAACATATTCCTTTTTCTTAGAGGATTAATTTCTTAATTCAAAGTTACTAAAAAATTAGTATATGAAAAGTAGTTTTAAAATAACATGAATTATCTTCGGCTATATCTTTTCTTGAAATGGCAAATCTCTGCTATTTTTATATTATTAAATCTAAGCCTAATCGGGATTAAACCTGCCCTATCACAAGCGAATCAACTTCATAAAAATTACATTCTTTCTTCTGATAACTTTTTTAGGTCAAGGTTTCAGCCACTCCTGATCACACAAGAAGCTAGTAACGAGTCTTATGAAATTAAAACAATCACAGTTATTGGTAGCCGTATTTTTACAGCAGCAGACTTTGCTCCCATCATCAACCCAGTTCAAGAAGAAACGGTTAGCCGTCAGCAGTTGTTAGCAGTGGTACAAGCGATTACTAAGCTGTATTTAGATTCAGGATATTTAACCTCTCGCGCTGTTCTAGTCGAAGACTCTTTAAACACAGGAAATATCACAATTCAAGTGTTAGAAGGGAAACTATCGGCAATTGAAATCGAAGGAACAGAGCGTTTAAATCCAGAATATGCGCGATCGCGCTTAGAATTAGCCAATCAACCAGTTCTCAATGTTACCCAGCTTGAAGATCAACTTCGTCTATTGCGGTCTAACCCCCTCCTCGATACTGTAGAAGCCAGTCTCAAAGCTGGTGAAAATATCCAAGAAAGTATTTTAGTCGTCAAAGTTCAAGAAGCCGATCCTTGGATTATTGATATTTCCCTAGATAATTATTCACCCCCCAGTGTTGGGTCAGAAGAAGCCACTCTGAGCATCGGTCATCGAAACTTAACGGGCAACGGCGATACCATTCAAGCCAGTTATTCTCGCACTATTCAAGGGGGTGCCGAAGAGATTGATCTCAATTATAATCTTCCCATTAATGCGAAAAATGGAATGATTAGTTTGCGGACTGCTTTTGGTCGTAATGAAGTCATTGAAGATGAATTTGAAGACTTCAATATTGAAGGAGATTTTGATTTAGTTGAACTCAATTATCGTCAGCCCTTGATTCGTAATTCAAGAGAAGAGTTTGCCCTCTCTTTAGGCTTTGCTTATCAAAACGGAGAAACTTTTTTATTAGGAGAACCAACCCCATTTAGCGTCGGTCCCGATGATGATGGAATTAGTCGCACCAGCATTATTAAATTGGGACAAGATTACATTAGGCGTAGTGAAAGTGGAGCTTGGGGGCTGCGTTCTCAATTTAATTTTGGTACTCGACTATTCGATGCAACTGACAATAATGGTGATATTCCAGATGGTCAATTTATCAGTTGGCTTGGACAAATTCAGCGTGTTCAAATACTAAGTCCTGACAATTTATTAATTATTCAAGCTGATATTCAACTCAGTTCTGATGAATTATTATCCTCTCAACAATTTGTGATTGGCGGTGGACAATCACTCCGAGGCTATCGTCAAAATATTCTCGCTGGGGATCAAGGGATTCAAATCTCAATTGAAGATCAAATCACTCTCAGTCGAAATGATGCGGGAGAACCTATCTTTAAACTTGCTCCCTTCTTTGATCTTGGCACTGTTATTAATAAAGATGATAATCCCAATCAGATTGCCCAAGATAAAACAGTCATTGCAGGCTTAGGATTAGGTTTATTATGGACTCCTACCACTGACTTAAATATCCGTCTCGACTATGGTATCCCTCTTGTTGACCTAGATGATGGAGGAG
>JAVLCL010000237.1:0-5572 GCA_031580825.1 Halothece sp. Uz-M2-17 | reverse complement strand
CTTCCCAACTGAAACGATCTAAAACCCGTCCTGTGTGCAAATTCCATAAAATGACTTCTCCCCCAAAACTCCCGCTAAGAATCGTATCGTCATAAGGACTCACCTGTAAGGTTTTGATTCCAAAGCGATGTCCTTTTAGGGTTTGCTGTAATTGATGAGTTTCTAGATTCCAAACTTTAATCGTTTTATCGAGACTCGCACTGATTAAAAACTGTCCATCGGAACTAAATTTGACGGTGGTTATCGGTGCAGAATGTTGAGTTAGCTTGCGATGATTATTCCATTTTCCCACTTCCCACAAACGAATAGAGTTATCTTTTCCTACTAACTTTCCCCATTCTGATCCCCCACCACTGGCGAGGAATCTCCCATCATGACTGAAAGCGAGGCTATAAATTGCGCCTTTTCCACTATAGAGTTTAATGATAGAAGCAGTCTCTGAAGGATTCGGTTGGGAAACATCAGGAGAAGGGGTAAGAGGAGATAAAACCCCCAATGCTGATAAAACCTCCTCCGCAGAGGAATAACGTTCTTTGAGATCAAATCGCGTCATTCCATCAAGAATTGCAGAAAGAGAATCACTAATCGGGTTATCTTGACAGTAATCTCGCCAGAGTAGCTTATTTTCTGTGGGATGATACAAGTCAAAGGGAGAAACCCCAGTCAGAAGATGGATACAAGTTACGCCGAGGCTATAAATATCACTGGCAAAGGTCGGTTTTCCATAAACTTGTTCCGGCGCAGCATATCCGGGAGAACCAATAATTGTTCCCGTTTTCGCTAAGCTACGAAGAGAGGCGAGTTTTGCTGCTCCAAAATCCACTAAAACATATTCGGGTTCGGTCTCGTAACGATGAATAATATTTTCGGGTTTAAGATCTCGATGAATGACAGCGCGATCGCGCAGATAATTGAGAACAGGGAGTAAACTGGTTAAAAGTCTTCTAACTGCTCGTTCGTCAAATCTTCCTTGCTCAGAGAGTTCTGTGTCTAAGTTATCTCCAGCAATCCATTCTTGAATCAAATATTGATATGTTTCTTGTTCCAGATGGGCGTACAACTGGGGAATTTGTGGGTGATCCCCTAATTCTTCTAAGCGTTGGGCTTCAGAATGAAAGAGTTGAATTGCTTTACGAGAGTTTAGCGTAATTCCCTGTTCAGTTTTAGGAAAAAATTGTTTAATAATGCAAGGACGGTCATGCTTGATATCTTCTCCCAGAAAAGTGCGTCCAAAGCGTCCACTGGCGATGAGTTTTTGGGCGTGATATTGTTCTGCAATCAGAAGTCGAAAGCCACAGTTGTTGCACTGTCGATGATGAGGAGAATTTTTTGGCTGGGAACAGTAGGGATTTAAACAATAAGCAAAGTCTCGATTCATGACCGATTACAAGTGGGGCCTTCGGGGATTATCTCCAATGGTAAGCCATCTGTATCTTTAACAAAGGCAAGTTTATACAGAGTTTCCCCAATTATTGATCCGTTTCCAATGCGAACTCAAGGTGCAATTGGAGTTACCTTAAGCTCCCTCAGTGCCAAGCTACCAGTTACCAAAAGACAGAAAACCAAAGGTTAATGATACTTTATTTTGATTCTTTTGTAAGATAAAAATCTCCTATTTTTTTATTTGTTCCTGCACCCAACGTCGAAACTGTTTCATAATCGCAACTTTCCCCTCAATTTTACTTGCTTCTAAATACTGAGGAATTGCTTGCTTTAAAGGAAGCTGAGGAAACTGCAAACTTTGATCGGATAAGAGATATTTTCCCGAACTTAAGACATTAATTTCTAAATTGTTCCCATCATAACGCCATAATTCGGGAACCCCTAAGATTTCATAGTTATTAAAGCGAGTGCGATTAGTAATATCAATTTCAATCACTAAATCAGGAGGAGGCATTATATTTAATTCAATCCGTTTTTTTCCGCGAACAATAGCCTCATTTTGAATATAAAAACATTCATCGGGTTCAACAGCTTGACCCATATCTTCTCGTTTGAATGTGGTTGATCCTAAATTGCGATACTCTTGTCCTAATTCTTCTAAAATAATCCGGATAAAATCACTAATTAAAGCCTTATCATCCTCATGTTCCGCAAGAGGAGTCATAATTTCTAAAATACCATTACTATAAGAAATTCGGCGCGATCGCGCTTCCCCTAATTCCTCTAAAATTTGCTCTAATTCTGACCAAGAAACATTTTTAATTAAAGCCTGATGTCCTGGCGGAATTTCCCAACGGCTTAATTCAAGTAGCATGGTTTTTTTATTCGTTATTCGTTATTCGTTCTTTGGGATACCAGTTACAATGAACCAACAACCCCTATATTAATTAACCATTTTGATTGCGAATGATCTCCAATGGTAAGCCATCGGCATCTGCAATAAACGCAACTTCATAAACAGTTTCCCCAATCATTTGTTGTTGAGGTTCCAGTAATACTTTTAAGGGAGAAATTTGTTCTGGGTTTTCTGCTGAGGCTTTTTCAAAGCGCGATCGCGCATCATTTAACCATTCTGGCAAACTTTCCGCATACGCAGTGACATCAAAAGACAAATGATAATAGCCCACATAATGTTCATCATGAAACGCATCGGGAGCGGGTTTCGGTTGTGGGATTTGGATCAGTTCGAGGCGAGAGTTCCACCCTTGTAACCAACAAGCAAGGGTGTAACCGGTGGTGAATCTTTCTTGAATGGTAAAACCAAATAATTCATAAAACGCGATCGCGCGATGAATATCTCCAGTGCGAATCGAAACGTGGTGCATCATCTCCTCTTACTCAAATAAGCGGAAGTAAGGATAACGAACGGGAACCCCAGGTTCTTTTTCTAAATCGAAATTAATTACACCCCAACGCGGGTCTTCCTCTTCATCCGGACTAAACGCAATCGGTAAGCCATATAATCGTAACTGATCTTGGGTACTTTCTCCCCAGCGCGATCGATGTTTCTCTAGATAAGAACTTACTAAGTCTTGATAGCGATTAGCAATAATGACCCGTGTTGCCCGATAACCTTGAGTGTAAAGTCGATCTAAGGCTTCGTGAATTTCAAAGCGAATCCCGTCGGGGTGGGTATGTTGTCGATACCATTGACCTTCCCACATTCGCCAACAGCGTCCAGACTGCAAATGAACCAACTCTTCCGTTTTGGGATCTGCTTCAAACGCACCATGACGCGAACAGAGATAAGTATCAGTTAAAGTCAGCGCAGGAATCGTTTGACGACAGTGGGGACACTGAATTTCCGCCCCAAAAATTGGGTATTGCAAAGCTGGATCCATACTTTCAATTAGCTGTGTGTTTTACGCCCAAGGTCAGCAAATCTATTATATCGGACATTCAGCGAGACTACTACGAAGGTTGTTCTCTTCAATGACCAATTTTTGTTACGAGACAGCCCATGTTTGACGGCTACGAATCCCAAGGCGTTTTGCGATCCAAGGAGGAGGAGAAGTGACAAGAACTTGTTGTAATTCTCCAAGAATTTTTCTTGCTGAACCCCCCTCTTCTTTTTTCATGGGATAGATATTGGCTTGAATCACTTTTGCTGCTGCGGGTCCACCGATAGCAACAAGGTAAACTATGTCACAATCACGAATTAAATCAACTCGGAAACGATTTTTATCTAAACTGAGATCTTCTGCTTTGAAAGCGGATCGAACATCAATTAATTGCATCTTTTCCATTGACAATTGATAAATCAAATAACGAAGGCAAGATCCAAAATGCCCATCTAATTCTTCTCCGGTATTAGAAGCAACAGCAATTCTAATGGAATGAGGAAGATCCCCTTCTTGATAAGGTTCTATTGGTAAGATTTCTTCTGCTTCAGTCATCTCTGCAGACAAAATACGGGTCGCTGCTTCTACTGCTTCTAAATTTAAGTTGACATCAGTTTTAGGAATAGAATTGAGGCATTGTTGTAATTCAGTAACGGTTAATTGACTGAGGGTTTCTGTCGTGACTTTCCGATCAAGATAAGTTTCTAAAGCTGTAATGAAATCCTTCAGGGAAATGTCAGGTAAGACTTGGGCAGCCAAACCAATTCTAAGCGCAACGTCTTGGGAAATTGGGGGTATAGTCATTTGGAACTCCTTGGCGATCATGAGTGAGATATTTCTAAAATTTATAGCAGCTTGGGATAGTGAGGGTAGAATTTGATACGGGGATTAAATTGATCAAAAGGGTACTCACGCAACGGGAACCGTTCTCGACTCAGGAGTATTAATTGACTTTAGGATCAGGGACGGGTATTTTTTTCATGGGAAACGGGAATCATCAATAGGATGAAACTTATCATCTCATTCTCCTGAGTATTGCACGCGATAAATGCGATTATTCGCTTCTTCGGTAAACAGTAAACTGCCATCGGGAAGCATGAGTAATCCCACAGGGCGACCCCAAGTGCGGGGAATGCTGGGTTCAGTCAGAAACCCCGTTAGGAAATCTTGATAGTAGCCTTGGGGACGATTTTGCTCATTAAACGGAACAAATACCACTTTATAGCCTGTGCCGCGATCGCGATTCCATGACCCGCGAAAGGCAACAAACGCCCCGTTCTGATAAAATTCTGGGAAGGTATTGCCTTCATAAAAGGTCAAACCTAGGGCAGCGGAATGAGATTGAAATAAAACATCTGGGGGATGGGTTTTTGCAGCAACTTCTGGTTCTTTACTTGTCCCATTATTGCTTTGTCGCGGATCCAGTAAACTGGGCTTGAAATAGGTATAGGGCCAACCATAAAATTGCCCTGGCTGTAAATGGGCTAAATAGTCAGGAACTAAATCATCGCCTAAACCATCTCGCTCATTAACCGTGGTATAGAGGGCTTCCGTTTCCGGATGGAAGTCTAAACCAACTGGGTTACGCAAGCCAAAGGCAAAGGTTTCCTGATTTGAGCCATCTAAGTCCATCACTTGTACCGAGGCGCGAGGAAGGGGTTCTTCACTGACATTACTGCGAGATCCAATTGAGACATAAAGTTGAGTTTGATCCGGCGAAAGCACCACATTTCGCGTCCAATGTTGTCGATAACCGCCCCCAGGAAGATCAGCAATTTTTTCTCCTTTTCCGGTTAGTTTTTCTTGCCCTTTTTCGTAACGATAGCGTCGCACGGCATTATGATTTCCGAGAAAGAAATAGTCTTCGCTAAACGCCATCCCAAAGGGAATATCCAAGCCATTTTCTGCAGTTGCAAAGACTTGCGAGATATCCGCAACACCATTATTGTTAGTATCTTTTAATAACCGGATGCGATTGTCACGGGTTTCCGTCACCAACACATCCCCAGATGGGGTTAACGCAAGCCAACGGGGATTATTCAAATCTTCCGCGAAAACATTAACGGTAAACCCTTCTGGAACGTTGAGAGCGGGTTGTTCTGGAATCGGGCTAACTTGTGGCGGTTTCGATGCACTTTCCGTGGTAAACGGTGCGGGTAAATCTTCAATTTTGATCCGAATCGGTTCGGGAGAAAGCGGTTGCGTGGCAATTCTATTTTGCTGATCTAACGTAGTCGATTGTTCTTCGGAAATAGCTGATTGGGAGGTAGAGTTAGAACGGGTACAAC
>JAVLCL010000236.1:0-5578 GCA_031580825.1 Halothece sp. Uz-M2-17 | reverse complement strand
AACAAAAAAGCTAAAATTGTTGTCACCACGGGATATAAACTGGTAATTACGACAACTTTTGAGGCTTCTCCTTGACCGATCGCGTTGAAAAAGAAAAAAGCTCCAAAACTAGCAAACATTCCCACCAAAATTCCTAAATAAGTCCAACCGTTTTCCCATTCAAAAGAAAAAGAATTACGATAAGTTAACACATATAACGGAATTCCCAAAGCTGATCCCATCAGGGAATAAATGAGCAAACTGGGCGCGCTTAATTCAGCACTCACAAATTTTGATAAAAAACCCCAAACCCCATACAAACACAAACAAATCAAACTTAAAACTAACCAAGACATAGACGTTTTCTTATTAACTAAATTTCTTCACGGGGATCGAAAATTTCACTCAACCCTTCTCCTAACAAAGAAAATCCCGAAACCATTAAGGTCATTGCTAACCCTGGGAACAAAGCTGTCCACCAGATTCCTGTGGGAAGCGCGTCAAGGGCTTGACGGAGAGCATACCCCCATTCTGGTACGTTTTCGGGTAATCCTAAGCCCAGAAAGCCTAATCCTCCTAAAATGAGGATAGCATCTGCAGCATTAAGCGTGAATAAGACTGGTACACTTTGAATGACATTAAAAAAGAGATAACGGGATAAAACACGGGCGGGAGTTGCTCCCATCGCTCTGGCTGCTTCAATAAAAAGTTCAGTTTTGACGCTAGTAGTATGGTTCCGAACGACCCGATAATATTGCGGAATATAAGAAATACTGACCGCGATCGCGGCATTAAAAACCCCTCTCCCTACCACAAAGGCTAACGTTACAGATAACAATAACCCTGGTAGCGTATAAATCGTATCCATCAAAAAAAGTAAAGCCCGATCTAAACGTCCTCCCAAATAGCCACTAATCATCCCTAACGGGACACCGACAATTAAGCTAATGACTGTTGCAACGATCACCACTTGTAACGCAGCGCGAGTCCCAAATAAAGTACGGGATAAGACATCATAGCCTTGGCGGGTTGTCCCAAACCAGTATTCTGCATTAGGAGGCTGATGAATGGGGTTACTGAGAGATTCTGTGGGACTCGCCAACCAACCCCAACTTGCCCATGTTGGCGCGAAAATGGCAACGGTAACAAAAAATAGGGTAAGCAAGAAACCCAAGGCTAAAAGAATACGAGAAACACTCGGACGCAAGGAAAAGGGAAGTTGTTTATGAATCGGACTTTTACTGACCATTCAGGAATTGCGTGACACTTGCAAGCTAAATTTCCTCTAAATTTTAACCCTTATTCGATACCAATCAGCGTTGCAGACTCTTTATTATTTTGAGAGTGTCATTGCAGGAGAACGTTCTCCTATTTTGTGAATCCAAACCTGATAATTTTGTCCTAAGGTCACGCCACGACGAGCGGGTGCAACGGGCTGTTGATTCAAAAGCTCTAAATCTAAGGCACTTAACATTGTTCCTAAAATAATTTTCATTTCGTATTGCGCCAAAGCTGTCCCAACACAGCGACGAACCCCACCCCCAAAGGGCATAAACTCATACGGGGAAAACTGCCCTTCTAAAAATCGCTCAGGTGGAAATCCACATCCACGTTCCCACATCTTCACAAATGCTGCTTCCAATTGTTTCAAAGTTTGTTGAAGCACTTGCGATTGTGGAATTTTCAGAGTTGGATTTTCTTTTTTAGCTAAAGATAAAGATTTGCATTGAGTTGCATAAGTTGGTCTTTTGCTATCTGCAGGAATTATATATTCTGAAACAATAAAACAAAGGATGTGATATCACACTGATCGATATTTGCTACAAATTATTGAAAGAGGTGGGACTTTAAAGACCTTGATCAATTGCATGTTAGTCCCCAAGTTAACCCGATCGTAAGAAATAACCAACTCAGAAAACAGAGGCGAGTTAAGCTTAAGGCTTGCTCAATTTTTTCTTCAGTAATCGGCTGATTGGGGTTTCCTAACAAAGGTTTTTCTTTAATCACTCCCTGATACATATTCTTTCCGCCTAGCTGTACCCCTAACACTACCGCATAGGCACATTCACTCCAACCTGCATTCGGGCTAGGATCTTTGGTTGCGTCTCGTTGACAAATTCGCCACATTTTGAGCGGTTGACGGCTGATTAAACCAATAGTTAATACTGTCAGGCGACAGGGAAACCAAGTCAAAACATCTTCAAATTTTGCGCTAAACCAGCCGATATCGGTAAAGGGTTCTCTTTGATACCCTACCATTGAATCAAGGGTACTCGCAGCTTTATATGCGACCGCAAGAGGAACACTTCCTATCCCTGGCAGAAGTAACCCAACGATGGCATAAAATAAAGGTGCTGTGACCCCATCGGTGGTATTTTCAGCAATGGTTTCTAATACGGCTCGGGAAATTTCTGTTGAGGATAAATCGTTGGTATCTCGACCGACATAATAACCGAGTTCAGTCCGAGCAGTGGCAATTTCATTATTTTTTAAAGGTGTTAGGACTGCATTTGCAGCTTTTCTTAAACTTCGACCCGCAAAACAACTCGCCAGTAAAATAACTTCTAAGATGAAACTAAGTATCAGAGACACTTGTTTACTCAGTTCAATGATGAACCAAACTAAGCCACCGCTACCAATAATTAAACCGACTCCAAGAATAATTCCAGCAAGGCGACGCAGAGTCGAATTCTGGGTGAAATTAGTAACGATTTTGGTGATGAAGGAAATGAGACTTCCCATCACTTGTACCGGATGAGGAAGATTTTGGGGATCAGCAATTAAGTAATCAAGAAACGCGGATATTAATAAGACGGTTGCGCCATAATCTATCATATTTAAACTACAAAATTTGTTTCTTCCCCTTGGGCTGCTTGCCAACTCCGAGCATCATAATATAAATCAGCAAGACTAATACTATATAAGGCTTCTTTTAACTTTTGATACAGTTGTCGCCAAAGGCTATAAGTAACCCAATCTTCTGTTTGTTCTGCGTTTGGTTGATGACGAGGTAAGGGGTCAATTGTCTCTCCAACCGCTTCTAGAATTTGTCCGATAAAAATTTCTTGGGGTTCTCGCGCTAGTTGATAGCCTCCTTGTGCTCCTCGTATTGACTTTACTAATCCCCCTTTTCGCATTGCAATTAATAGTTTTTCTAAATATGCTGAAGGTAATCCTTGCCGTTGCGCGATCGCGTTTACAGAAGTGGGACTCAACCGTGAGTGTAAACTTAAATCCAGTAATGCTTTAACGCTATAGTGTCCACGAGTCGTCAATTTCATTTTGGTCAAGTTAATAATAATGAGCCCAATGGAACTCCTCAGCTTAAACAGAAACACTTGCTGATCCTATGGGAAATAGTATTACCATATCATGAATTGATAACCCGACAAGAGGAAGAGAGATTGTCAATCTCAAGTTAGTTTTCAATTGACGGCTTTAACAGTCAAGTCAATGTTGTCTGGAAAAGGAAACGGCTATCAATGTTACGATTCAGATTCCCTCATGATTCCGAGGAAGATTTGAAAATTTTGCAAAGGGAAAATCATCATGATTGATTTCTTCAAACAAATGTAATATAGTTTTTAGAAGCTGATTGACTAAGCGTTAATAATTTAATTGCGCTTAGACATAAAAAACAGCTAAAGTAGAAATGTGAAAATTAATAAATTAAGAGTTCCAGTTGATGGCACAAAAACAAGGAAATCCCTTAACTGGTGAGGCTTTACTCCAAAAAGTTAAAGATTTGGGAAACCTCAGTAGGGAAGAAAAAGCCAAGGCTTGTGGTTACTACACCGAAACAAAAAACGGTGTTCAACGAGTGAATATGATGAAATTTCTTAATGCTCTAATGGATGCAGAAGGAATTCGCTTAGATAGTAATGGAAATGGGCGAGGGCGCGGTGGGCGTTCAGCAAGTTATAAAATTAGCGTTCAGTCCAATGGCAATTTATTAATTGGGGCTGCTTACACCAAAAAAATGGGGTTAAAACCGGGGGATGAATTTGAAATCACGCTCGGACGTAAACATATTCATTTAAAGCAAGTTAGTGGCTTTAATGATGAAGATGATTTAGAAGATGAGGAGAATTAACACTGATCTTCTTGGCTTGATCTCTTGTCAATCCCCCCCCATGACAAGTTATGATCAGGAATAACGTGGATCAGTTACGACCTGATCTGAAATAGCGATTGCTGCGACGTTGGTGACTGCCAATATAGTTTTTTGATCTACAAGCAAGACCTATAAGGGAACCAACCCCTCTCGTGGCAGTAAACCGAGCTTGTACTCGGAAACTTAAAGCGAGATGTCGGTACCCACCTGTTTACAGGAGGTCATAAACTGAGGTAAAACGGCGTTGCGGTAAACAAGAAAAGCGACCCCTTGGCGTGAGGCTGAGGGGGCTTTTTTTAATGTTGTTGACCACTGTGATGACAAGAAAAAATGAGAAGGAATCAAGGGAAGTAAGAGTGCTCTGAAACCTTGATCTAATCCTTCCCTTCTTTTTTAACTCGCAGCAATATATTCTTGGACACCCGCACGCCGTCGGCGCAACTTAGCAAGGGCTTGGTGTTCAAGTTGGCGGACTCGTTCTCGGCTCAAATTCAGTTTTTTACCCACTTTTGCTAAAGAAAGTTCATTACCATCTTCTAAGCCAAAGCGCAAGGAGAGAACTTCCCGTTGTTGAGGCGTTAACTCTGAGAGCATGGAATCAATGTCTTGACGCATAGACTCTTGCGTGAGGTAAGTCTCAGGGGAGTTTTCATCGTCTTCGAGTAATTCCGACAATTCTGTGTCTTGATTATCTCCAACGCGCACATCGAGGGAAATCGGTTGACGAGCAATACTGAGATATTCTCGAATTTGCGAAGGCTCTAATCCCAGTTCTTCTGCAATTTCAGTTGGGGTAGCATTCCGCCCTAGTTTTTGCGCCAATTCCCGCTGAACTTTCTTGATTTTGTTCAGTTTTTCAGTGATGTGGATGGGTAAGCGAATGGCACGGGCTTGTTGCGCGATCGCGCGAGTAATCGCTTGACGAATCCACCAGTAGGCATAAGTAGAGAACTTATAACCACGAGTGGGGTCAAATTTCTCAACCCCCCGTTCTAGCCCTAAAGTTCCTTCTTGAATCAAATCCAAGAATTCCATATTACGCTTTTGGTACTTCTTCGCAATCGCGACAACCAACCGCAAGTTTGCCTCAATCATTTTACGTTTGGCGCGGTTGCCTTCTCGCATTGCTTTCTGGAGATCTTCTTGGCTAATACCGGCTCTTTGCGTCCACTCTTCGTCGGTCGCTTCTCGTCCCAGTTCTTCTTCGAGTTCTTCTTTTTGTTCTATCAGCTTCATCATCTTCTGCACTTGCTTTCCCAAGATGATTTCTTGCTCATGGGTTAGCAAAGGCACACGACCGATCTCATGGAGATAGGTGCGCACCATATCAGCAGAAAAGATTGGCTTATCGTTGTTTTGGTCTAGTTTTGCAGTGGGCATCTGTAATTGTCAGTGACTCCGTTGATAAGCAGTTGTTTTTGGAAACTTGGGTTGCTTTCACTGGGTGGGGAACTCATCCCTTATTTCCAGCATAGTCGCGACTAA
>JAVLCL010000235.1:0-5594 GCA_031580825.1 Halothece sp. Uz-M2-17 | reverse complement strand
TTTGCGGACTGGTTGAGGCGATACTGCTGACGGAAATCTTCTGCGATTTTGTCAGTTTTCCATGAAATCTGAGGGCTGTTTTTGAGTTGGAAATGAGACAGTAAATTGATTGGGGAACTATCAATAATTAAATCATCTACAAAAGCGGGAATTTGAGCGTAGAATTTAATCTCGATCTGATTTTCGATTACCTGTTGAGCATATTTGGTGATTTGATAAACTGCAAAAAGATTTTCATAGGTGTTCCCTTTTTCGTTGCTGACTCCCCCGCGATTTTTTCGTTGAACGCGATCAAGCGCATCTTGACCGCAACATTGTTTGATTTCATCTTCAGAATACATACTGGAATTTATGTTAGTTCAAAGTTCAAGATGATGGATAACAGAAGCAGAAATCGCGCTGGCGAGTTCTTCTTTTTTGCTGAGACTTTCTTCTACGCGATCGCAGCTTTTCATCAGTTCATCTACTTTGCTAACAATTCGTTTTTGTTCTTCAAGTGGAGGAAGAGGAATCAGAAAATTTGATATATTACCCATGCTTAGATTTGCTCTAGCACTATCAACCTGATTTTCAAACATAAAATTAACACAGATTAAACTATTAAAAAAATATAAAGCATACCTATGATCAATAATTGGAATTGAATCGAAAAAGCGAATCAAGCAAACCGCCTGATTGATGTTTGTAACTACGTCTAGATCAAATAACGCTGTACGTCCGATAGAAGCTCCAACAATATTAATTAGGAGATCATTTTTTTTGAGGATAGAGCGAGGCTGTATTTCGTTAAACTTTTGCTCAACAAATTTTGGAGAAGAAATATCAATGTAAAAATTTCTTACATTTTCACTGGTTATGAACAGTACACCAGAATCATCTTCTACATAATTAACTCCTTGCCATTTAGGAGAAGAACCTTTGGTAATCAGTTCTGTTATTTGAGAAAGTCTTATCCATGTCCATGAATTTGGCAATTGATATGGAATATCATCATTATTAATAGCTTTATTTTGTTTACGCTTTTTAGTGATAGTTTTCTGAATGTCCACTTCTAGTTTTTCCAATTCCTTGAAAACAGATCGATCACTTAATTCTTGAGTCGTAAGTTTCCCTTTAAATGCTAAAATTAAAACTTGCTGTCTTAATGAATCTATATCTTCAGTTCTCTGGCTAAAATTACGCCAATTGTCTCGAACAAAATGCCAACTTTTCTTAAAGTCTTCTTCAGTTTCAGCCGTTTCTAAAGCATGAATCGCCGATCGCCGTAGCTGTTGCTGTAATTCGTTGCGGTTGTTCTTGCTTGCTTGGGCGCGATCGCACAGTTCCATTAGTTCATCAACTTTTTTAACAATTCGCTGTTGCTCTTTCAAAGGAGGAAGTGCAATTGGAATCGGATAAATTTTCCTGCCTGATATTACAGGTTGTGCTGTTGCGCTATTATTTTGTTGTAAATCTATTACTTTAAGTAACCAATAGAGAAAATTCATATCAATATGGTTATCTGGAAAATATGTAATAAAAGCATTATCAGTTATCCATGCACTATTAGGTGTTATGTGAACACTGCCACAATAGTAACCGACTCTACCGATAATCAATGTTTTTTGAAAAATATTACTATCGCTATGATAACCAGTTACTCCATTACCTCCATAAACAGGAATCTTACCACTTTTATCCATCTTGCTTGACGGCAAATAGTTACCAGAAGAAACTCGAATTATCTCGCCTAACCGACACCATTCCCAATTATTCGGTTTATCAAATGGAATTTCACTTTCATCCAGTTTTGATAGAGTTTTTATTTGTTGTCTTTTCCTACCATTATTGTTTAAGGCTTTAAGTTCTTCTTGGATATTTTCTAAAGATGGAGGTTCTTCACTATCATATTGCGGTACTAACTTTCCTCTGATTGCCAAATCTAAAATCAAATCTCTTAAACGTTGAATCCCATTTTCAGCTTCCGCGATGACATCAAAATTGTCCCAAAGCATCTTTAAATCCATTAAATTTCCTCCCCGTCTAAAGAAGCCATCAAACTGAACTTAAGCGCGTTTCTAGCTTCTTCCGCTTCTGCTTCCGCTTCCCAATATTTCTTTAACAACGTCTCAGGGTCTTTATAATCTTCTGCTGCAACATTGGGGTTTTTAATATCCAGATTAAACCCATTGGCTTTAATATCCTCCACTGAAACTTGCCAAGCCAACTCAGTTTCCTCGCGATTATCCCACCATTGCTTCTCTGCTTCAAACTCCTCAATCCGCATCGGCTTGGTTTTGGAGTAAGATTTATAGCCAGAGGGATAGGGGTGTTCGTAATACCAGACCGTTTCTGTGGGTTCGCCCTTGGTAAAAAACAAAACATTGGTGCGAATGCTGGTATAAGGATTAAACACGCCATTGGGTAAGCGGACAATGGTATGTAAATTACAATCGCGCAGCAGCTTCTCTTTTAAGCGGGTTTTAATGCCTTCTCCAAATAACGTCCCATCGGGAAGTACAATCGCAGCGCGTCCCCCTGATTTCAACAATTCCATCACCAACAATAAAAACAAGTCGGCTGTCTCCCTCGTGCGAAACTCCGTGGGAAAATTGGACTCAATACCATCTTCTTCCATTCCCCCAAACGGCGGATTAATCACTACTACATCCACCTGATCTTTCGGGCTATAATCGCGGAGAGGCTTGGCTAAGGCATTGGCATGACGCACCGTTGTCGGAACTTCCACCTCATGCACCATTAAATTTGTCACGCAGAGTAAGTGAGGCAGTGCTTTCTTCTCAACTCCCCGAATATTTTGTTTAATCGCTTCCAACTGTTCGGGGGTTTGCGCTTGTTTTCGCAGATGTTCATAGGCTGCGGTTAAAAAGCCTCCCGTCCCGCAAGCAGGGTCTAATACTGTCTCCCCTAACTGGGGGTTCACCATATCCACTGCAAACTGAGTAACCGCGCGAGGGGTGTAAAATTCGCCGTAATTGCCAGCACTCTGTAAATCTTTGAGGATTTTCTCATAGATATCCCCAAATAAATGTCGGGTTTTCGACTCGTTAAAATCAATGGAATCATTAATCTTATCAATCACCTGTCGCAACAGCGTTCCCGACTTCATGTAATTGTAAGCATCCTCAAACACACTGCGAAGCAATTCCGCACGCTGTCGAGATAACCCTGTCAAATTAGCAGCATCTAATTCCTTTAATTGGGGGAATAGCTGATTATCCACAAACGCCAAAAGCGCATCCCCTGTAGGGGCATTTTTTCCGAGGGTCTTGCTATCCGCCCATTCTTCCCACCGCAACCCCATCGGAATTGGGGATTCATACTCATCATCGCTGAGTTCTAATTCTTGATCTTGGTCGCTAAACTTCTTGTAAAATAGCATCCATCCCAATTGACCAATGCGTTGGGCATCACCATCCACGCCCACATCTTTCCGCATAATGTCTTGAATGGATTTAATCGTGGCATTGAGAGACATATCGCTTTTTTTGACTACCTTGCCATTAAATCATATTAAAGAGTTGTCATCACTCTCACCCAATAATTCTTTCATCAGTTGATCTTGTTGGGCGTTGCGTTCCTCTCTTGTAATATGAACATATTCTTTAGCAGGGGGATCAAAGGGTCGGTGATTCCGTCGTTCAGAAATTTGTTTTTTCAGTTGCAGAAGTTTTTGGTGTTCTTTCGCGAAACGATTAGGATGCGCTTGATCATAATCAAAGTCATATTCAGGGAGTAATTCATCTTCAGGATTGTGTGTATTATTCATAGCAAGGATCATGCAAACACTTTCATCATTATTCCTATTAAATCCTATGCGATAGGCTAGAAAATATCATCTGTCACTGATTAAGAAACTATGCAGACTGCTACTGACATCGGTAAATTAGTTACCCCTTCTTCACAGAAAGGTCGCCCCCTCATTACAGGAACACAAACCTCAGTCCGCCGAATTGTTGTCCTCTACAAACAAGGGGCTAGTGCTGAAGAAATTGCCCGTCGCTTGCCTCATCTTAACCTTGCCCAAGTTTATGCTGCTTTAGCTTACTATCATGCCAATCGTGATGAGATTGAAACTGATTTAGCCGAAGAAGATGCTGAATATTGGAAGCTAGCACAATCCCCAACTCAGAGAGATGAGCAAAATTATTTTTCCTAAACGGCTGATGGTTCATCGTCATCATAGAGCAATTGCTGTAACTCTCGCACCGCTTCCTGATATTGTTTTTTCCCGCCAAAGGTTTTGACAAGTTCAATGGGCGTTCCCATTTCTGTAAAAGGATTCAGATTTAAAACTTTTGTATCTCCTACAGGAATGACATTCTGATCCGCATACTTTTCCAACAGTGCATCCAGAACCGCCCTTGCTTTCTCTCCATATTTGCTAAACACATCTCGCTTGCGAACCTGTTCCGCCCGTTCTTTGCGGGTTAAGGGGGGCTGATCAAAGGCGATATGACAAATCAGGTCAAAGGGATCATAATCCTCTCCCACCATCTCTTCCAAGGCTTCTAGAAACACGCCCTGCTGTTGTAATTCTTCAAGAATCGCCTGTTTGCGATCGCTGTCTTGCCAACGTTTGAGAAATTCATCCAAAGAGTGATAGGTTTCATTAACTTTGCGACGGGTATAATCGCGCAAGGATTCCGTAACTAGCTTATTGCCACTGGTGTCATAGTAGCTGGTTCTCTCCGCAGCGACGGAAAATTTTTGTCGTCCCACTACATATTTTTGTTGCGGATTCACCTTAGCCTCTTCATCCACTAAAACTTCGCTGATCTCTTCGTCTGTCTTATCCGTCTGATAGGTGTTGCTGTAATTTTCATCCTGAATCGGCGGACCATCCCAATCCGGATCTTTAAAGTTCTGGGTGGCGTTGCGAAAATCTATGATAGTGAAGTAATGCTTATTGTAATCGGTTCTTAAGCGGGTTCCCCGTCCAATAATCTGCTTAAACTCGGTCAAAGACTGAATCCGTCGATCTAAAACAATCAGATGACAAGTTTGCGCGTCAACCCCTGTCGTCATCAGTTTAGACGTGGTTGCAATAACCGGATAGGCTTCTTTAGGATTAATAAAGTTATCCAATTGGGCTTTTCCTTCTGCATCATCCCCTGTGATCCGCATGATATAACGCCGATCGCGCTCCACAAAAGGACGATTCGCTGGCACATTCATCAACGCTTGTCGCATGGCTTCGGCATGGTCAATATTCTCACAGAAAATGATGGTTTTCCGCATGGGGTCGCCATCATGTAAAAACTCACTGACATATTCTGCGACAGCTTGGGTGCGCTGCGGAAATTTAATATTGCGATCAAAATCCCGCAAATTATAGTTTCGTTCCTCAATCAACTGTCCATAATCATCCGTTTCTCCAGCATCCGGTGTCCATCCTTCCCAATCAATATCTAAATTGACTTGTACCACCTTAAACGGCGCTAAAAAGCCATCTTCAATCCCCTGTCGCAAGGAATAGGTGTAAATCGGTTCGCCAAAATAATCAATATTGGAAACATATTCGGTTTCCCTTGGGGTTGCGGTTAAGCCAATCTGGATCGCGCTGTCGAAATAGTCCAACACTTGTCGCCAGG
>JAVLCL010000234.1:0-5610 GCA_031580825.1 Halothece sp. Uz-M2-17 | reverse complement strand
GATGGCGTGGCGTTTCGCCATCCGATTCACACCGATCGCGAGAGTAATCGTCACAACCGCCGGTAAGCCTTCGGGAATGGCACTGACTGCTAGGGCAACCGCTGCCTCAAACATATTAATCCAAGATCCTCCCTGCCCCAATCCCACCACAAAGGTGAAGGCTGCCAGAATCAAAATCACATAGAGCAAGGTACGGCTAAATTTCTCAAACTTCCGAGTCAGGGGTGTGCTGAGGCTGACCCGATTTTCCATCGATCGCGAAATTTGCCCCATCTCAGTAGCGTTGGCAGTGGCGACAACGATGCCCTGTCCCTGTCCGAAGCTGACAAAACTGCCGGCATAAGCCATGTTGCATCGTTCAGCCAGGGGGGTATCCACAGGCAGCACCTGGACAGATTTTTCAACGGGAACCGATTCCCCTGTCAGGGCGGATTCATCCACTTGTAAGTTCCGTAACCGTAGTAACCGCAAATCTGCCGGAACTTTATCCCCCGATGTCAGCATAACTAAATCCCCTGGCACCAGATCCCGCGAGGGAATTCGTAGCGGTTGTCCTTCCCGCAAAACGTTGGTTTCAGTGGTGACAGCGTTTGCTAAAGCAGCGATCGCGCCTTCTGCCTTTGCTTCCTGCACATAGCCAATAATGGCATTGATCAGCGTCACACCCCAGATGACCCCAGCATTAGTCCACGATCCTAAAAATGCCTTTACCGCCCCAGCCAAGAGCAAAATATAAAGGAGAGGCTGATTAAATTGCAGTAGGAACCTAAGCCACGCCGGTTTTCCGCGTTGAAACTGCAATTCATTCCAGCCATACTGTTCATAGCGACGAGCAACTTCTTCAGGGGTTAACCCCTCTTCGGCACGGCTGCCTAAACTTTCTATGACTTCATGGTCAGCATGGGCATGGTAAGAACGCAATTGAACATTCATCACATTTTCCTAGTTCTAAATTAACCTTGATTAGCAAAACGCCAACAACTCACTACCGCATACCTTTGTTATGTGCTTAAACCACCATTCATTCTTCACCAATAGGCTGAGTGGTTTAATGCCTTCACGCAAGAACAGGAGCCAGGTATAGGCTTTATTGAATCATTTGTGAGTGATTGCCCAAGCCATCCCTCTGGATGGGAAAGCGCAAGCGGTGCCTCGATCATATCCTGCGAAAGGGAACAGAACCCTACTTTAGAATAGAAAGCGGGGTCTCCATAGGTCGTCACGACCCTGACACCATTTTGCTTTAATTCCCGAAGACCATGAGTAATTAAGGCTTGTCCGATTCCCTTTCCTTGATCTTCAGTACGAACGGCAACAGGAGCTAGGATGAATAAATCTATATTCCTCTCGAAGGTCAACCGACTAAAGAAGATCGCGCCAACTATTTGTTCCCTATCAACTGCGACAAATCCATACAGATCTCGACGGTTGGTAGTGGCAATCAATTCCTTTGCCAGGTTGCCAATCAGTTTCCCTTCCTGCTCACCTTCAGAGTGGGAGAACACCGAAGTAAAAAGGCTTTCTATGGCTGATGAATCGCTTGGTTTGTAGGCTCGGAATTCCATTATTGCTCCTTGGGTAGTGATTAGGGGGGTGAACTCTGCAATATCGTCATGTCACCGAACGACGTGAAACCTTTGTTTTCATCTTATAATGAAGGAATGCAAAAGCTCACCATTACCCGACCTGACGACTGGCATCTGCATCTCCGTGATGGTGCAACACTAAAAGCGGTTCTCCCCTACACGGTGCGTCAGTTTGCCCGCGCGATCGTCATGCCGAATTTGAAGCCTCCGATCCGCTCAGTTGCCGATGCAACCGCCTATCGCGATCGCATCCTCGCTGCCATTCCAGAAGGTCAACCGTTTGAGCCATTGATGACGCTCTACCTCACCGACAACACAACCCCCGACGAGATTTTCCGAGCAAAGGAATCTCAGTTTATCAAAGCAGTTAAATACTACCCAGCTGGGGCAACAACCAATTCCGACTCGGGTGTAACGGATATTCGCAAGTGCGATCGCGTGTTTGAAGCAATGCAGGAGGTAGATATGCCGTTACTACTGCACGGGGAGGTGACGGATCGCGATGTTGATACGTTTGATCGCGAGAAGGTGTTTATCGAGCGGTACTTAATCCCCCTCAAGCAACGATTTCCCAACCTGCGGGTGGTGCTTGAGCATATCACCACTTCTGATGCAGTGCAGTATGTCCTCTCTACCAGCGCGATCGCGGCAACGATTACACCACAACATTTGTTATTTAACCGTAATGCCCTTTTCAAAGGCGGTCTGCGCCCCCACTTTTATTGCCTGCCGATTTTGAAACGGGAGGAGCATCGTCAGGCTTTGTTACAAGCAGCAACATCAGGAAATCCGAAGTTTTTTCTCGGTACCGATAGTGCTCCCCATACCCGCACCAGCAAAGAAAGTTCCTGTGGCTGCGCGGGATGCTTTTCGGCGCTGCACGCCCTTGAGTTGTACGCCGAAGCATTTGAAAGTGTGAAAGCCCTTGATAAACTGGAGGCATTCGCAAGTTTCTATGGTCCCGATTTTTATCAATTACCGCGTAATACTGAGCGAGTTACCTTGTCCAAAAAAACTTGGCGCGTTCCCGATCAAGTTCCATTGATGGAATCTGGGCTTGTTCCTTTGAGGGCGGGGCAGGAAATGACATGGCAAAAGGATTAGGAAGATCGAGGAGAAGTCACTTTAGTTTTTTGTTGTTGATAAGCCTGATAATGCCAATGTTTTGGAGTATTTTTATAAGGAAGTCGAATGCCCATACCAATAAATTGATGGATTTCTTCTGTGGTTAAAACGACTAATCGGGGCCATTGTTGATAATTGGTTTGTGTGAGATAGGGTAATAACCCAGAACCAAGTGCTCTGGTAATTAAGCAAGGTCCAGTGATAAACCAAGCACTTTCTGCAGAGTAGGATAATAAACTTTCCACTGCTAAATCAAGAGCAGAACCAATAATGGGTTGATTAGGAGCACAGCCTAAAAAATTATTGCCAATTGTTGGAATAAAAGGTTCTTGAAATAAGATTAATTCTGCATTCCAAGCGATGAGAGGATCTAGAGACTGACGACAGAAATCGTCGGCATCAGCATAAAACCCCCCGTTTTTATAAAGGTACGCTAATCTAAAAAAGTCAGCTTGCATTGCAGGATGGCGACAATATCGAAAGGCTCGGAAAACATGATCTTCATAGTGTTGTTTAATAAAAGCTGCTGCACTCTGGAGAGAAAACCGCAGATATTCAAAAGAAGGGTTGAATTCTTGCCAACTTCGGCTTAAGGTTTTTACGGCTGGTGAGATGTCAGAACTATCCCAAAATTGTATGATTCGTTTTGGAATCTTAGATTCTGGTGTTTGATTGTGAGCCAAGGTTTGATGGAGTTCTGTAAAGATTCCTTGTCGCCTGAGTTCAGTCACTAATTGCAGTGCAGAGCCGAGATAAAAGGGTTCTTGAGCAACCACTTCACCGAAAGCAAGGATCCGATCGCGCCCGGTTTGTTGCTGAGCATTTTGTAATTGCTTTAAGAGGAATGGGTTTAAGCGAAACTCATCAATCAGTTTTGCTGGATGACTTCTGAGGGGAGTTGCTTTACTGGTTGGATCTTGACTAAGTTTTTCAGTAGCAGCTTGTTGCAAGTGTTCATAAGCTGTATCAATTTGTCCCTCTAACATCAAAACTTGTGCGAGTTTAGTCTGCTCACCTGGGTGTGCTCTGGTTGGTATAAGCGCGATCGCGCGGTGATAGTGTAATTTTGCTTGCTCAAGTTTCAACCGACGAAAGGCAATATCTCCCCGCACAATTTCGATCTGTTTACATTGATGGGGATGATCCGTTTTTATTTCTGCGAGGATCTGACTTGCTGCCTCTAAGTTTCCCATTTTAATGTGAAGCCGAGATAAATTCAGCATAATCTGATTTTTATGAGGAAATTGAGCTTGAGCTTGTTCTAAAACCTCTCGACTTTCTTCAAACTGTCCCAATCGTTGCTTTAAACTGGCTAGTTTGAGGTTAATTTGAACCTCATTTGGGAGAAGAATTGTCGCCTCTTGTAATAACGAAATTGCCTCTTCTACCTCTTCATCTCTAAACATTGCTTCAGCTAACTGGCAATAAACCTGAGCAGAATTTTGACTTTGTTCATGAGCTTTTTGATACCATTGACGAGCTTCATCCCAGTTTTCTTCTTTTTGAGCGATTTGCCCCATTTGTAGGAGAAAGCGAGTATCGGTGGGATTCATTTCAGATCCGGTTTTAAAAGTATCAATTGCTTCCGACCATCGCCCCAGTTGTACAAGAAGTTTTCCTAATTCCAAACGGCTATTCGTATGTTCAGGTTTTAGTTGCAGAATTGTTTGATAAGTTTCTATTGCCTTAGTTAAATCAAATTTTCGCCGTTGAAGTTGGGCTAATATCATCAGAGCATTAACATCATCAGGATATTCTTTTATAATCTCATTAAGAATGTTTAAAGCTTCCTGCAAATGCTCTAAAACTTGAAGTTCTTCAACAATGCGCTTCTGGGCGACTAGAGTTTGTTGTGCATTAGCAGCCTTTTCTTGAGCAAGTTGAAACCAAGATAAGGCTTCTTGTCGTTCATTCTGATGCCGTGCTAAAAGACCCCGCTTAATTAACACACGACTATCTTGAGGGTGATTTTCTAAAAGCGTTTTGAGTTTAAATTCTAGTTCTTCTAAACGATTAAGGGCGAGCAAGGTATCAATTTGCTGTAAATAGGGACTTAGGGTTTTAGGATGATGCTGAGATGCGATTTCAAAATATTCTAAAGCACCAATTTGATCTCCTTCTTTACGCTTAATTTGTCCTAATTTTATTAAAGCCAAGAGATTATTTTCAGAAAGAGAAAGAACTTCTTTTAAAAAGGTTTCTGCTTCTGAGAATTGCTCCAGTTCACTTAAAAGATTAGCTGTTGCTATTTTGGCATCAAGGCGTTTTGGATTGATTGCTATTGCCTGATGAAAATTACTCAAAGCTAACTCATAGTTTTGATATTGCCATTGTACTCGACCCATTTCCAGTCTAAGCGTTGCCATGACATTAATATCTTTCGGGTTTAGTTGAATGGCGTTTTCATAACTATTAATCGCTGATTCAAGGTCTCCAGCTTGTTTATAAGCATCTCCAAGTTTTTTACGAACATTAGGAGGTAAATCAGGATTAATTTCGAGAGCGGTTTGATAAGCACTAATTGCAGCACTGGCATTTTTAGCTTTCAGATAGGCATCACCCAAGGCATTATAAAACTGAGCTTTTTTCGGGTTTAGTTGAATGGCTTTTTCATAACTACTAATGGCTGCTTCAAGGTCTCCAGCTTGTTTATAAGCATCTCCAAGTTTTTTGCGAACATTAGGAGGTAAATCAGGATTAATTTCGAGAGCGGTTTGATAAGTACTAATCGCAGCACTGGCATTTTTAGCTTTCAGATAAGCGTCACCTAAAACGTTATGAAACTGAGCTTTTTTCGGATTTAGTTGAATGGCTTTTTTATAAGTAATAATCGCTGCTTCAAGTTCTCCAGCTTGTTTATAAGCATCTCCAAGTTTTTTGCGAACATTAGGAGGTAAAT
>JAVLCL010000233.1:0-5623 GCA_031580825.1 Halothece sp. Uz-M2-17 | reverse complement strand
TATACCTCAGAACTCATGGGAGTCCCAGCGATTTCGGCAAGAACGAATCGCACTTGAAACCCCACATCGAGATCAACATTTTCTGAACTGGCGAGATAGGAGGAGGCTTGCACCACTAATTCCTCTCCTGAGAGTTCATAGGTCATTAAATCGCCGATTAATTTTGGGGCAAGAAAAATTTCTCCCCCGTCACGGGTGCAAGTAAATTGACTTAAGAATAAAGATTCTCCCGCAGCCATGCGTTTAATTCCCCCCCAAATGCCTCCGCCTTTACCGCGTCTGAGGGTGGTATCGGCTTCAATATCGGCACTCATGGCAATCATACAACCGGCTTGGGCGTAAAGATTTTCGTCTTCAGTGAGGGTAATGTGCGCGATCGCGCTATCGGGTTGATGTCGGAGTTGAATTTCCATATTGCTTATTTGGGTACTTTTGGGGTCAAAAATCTAACTAAACTACTCACACTGCGTGATTGCAGATAAATTGTCCCGCTGCCTTTGAGGCGATTGACTAATCCTTCGCCAGAGGTGAGAGAACTAAAAAGACCACCAGCTAGCCGAATCCCCATGCGAATATCCGGTTCATAAGCCACTAAATGCCCATTATCTACGACATAACCGCCGGTAATTTCTTTCTGAGTGAGACCGCCATAAGCTCCAAAAAAGACGGTTCCTTGTCCTTTTAGCTTCAGCTTAAATAAGCCTTCCCCAGCAATCCAACTGGCAAAACCGGCAAAAGCAACTCCGATTTCAACTCCTGGGGTATGGGCAATATAGGCTCCCGGTTGAAAGCAAATTTCATTCCCTGCTAAAGTTAAGGCTTCAATATCACCAATAATAGATTGACTCAAAACGAGGTTTAAAGATTCATCACTCTCATTGGTGTAAGTATTAACAAATAACGATTCTTTGCCTAAGAACTTTTTGAGTAGTGCGTTAAAAAAGCCTCCTGAAAAATGGGTTTTCATGGAAAGGTTCGCATCCATGCTAGTCATTGCACCCGCTTCAGCTGTCACGGAATCCCCAGGTTCTAGAGTGACAAATAGTGTTGAAAAAGCAGGTTTATATAGAATATCGTATTCCAAAACTTAAAGCTCCCAAATATTATCGAAGTTAGGAGTTGATGGTGGTATATTACCCTAAATCAAGGCAAGTTTGTTTAACGTTTGATTAACAGTTATTGATCTGAAAACGATTGCTAGCCATTGAACCACAGAGAACTGAATCAGTTACTGATTAGATTTTGAGAGATGATATCAGATCAGGTTTTCATGTAATTCTTACAAATTTTAGATGTAATAATTGCATAATAAACTGTTCTGGTCTGTTAAAGTATCATCAAATACTGAAATAATTGGCAAGTTCTACTATGACGCAAACGACGGTTGTCGAGAAAAGCCCACAGCTAATTCCAGAGATCATCACTCGCCTTGAACAAGGAGAAGTTATCATTCTTCATACCGATACGACTTATGCATTAATTGCAAATGGAGAAGATACAGCAGCCGTTGAAAGGATATTTAGCTTAAAACAGGGAACCAGCGCCCAACCGTTAGCTTTATTTACTCGTGAAGATCGAGCAGAAGAATTTTTTGTTGTCAATACTTATTTTCAGCAGTTTCTTAAATATTTCCCGTATCCGGTAACGTTAATTGTGCAACCAAACCAGAATCTTCCCGCTGCGGTTGCTAACGGATTTAAAAATATTTTTGCAGTCTGTCCTGACCAATTTGTTTATGATTTAATCGGGGCAGCAGACTTTCCCATTGCAGCGACATCGGCTAGTTTTTTCGGTGGTGTCAAGGCAATAACCCTAGACATGGCGTTACGGTTTTTTGAGGGAAAAGTGCCTTATGCGGTGGATGGCGGAACCAGTCAATATGGTCGTAGTGGGACTTTAATTGATTTAACTGTTGCCCGCCCCGCAATGCTAACCTATGGCCCCGTTTCCTATCACGATATCATCGAATTTATTCCCAATTTAGAACTCCCCTCTCACATGAGGAAATAGTTAGGATCTGGAATCGGGCAAAGATCAATGTTTTTCTATTTCTCTATTGCCTATTGACTGTTTCCTGTTGCCCTTTTTTAAACCAACCGATTAACTTTTTCAACAGACCTGATTTACTGAGATTGTGCAACTTCCATTTCTTCAGAGGGCGGGAGTAATCGTTTAGAAGAAGGGCGAAACTTATCGGTTTCTCGCAGACGCTGACTGAGGAAGCGACAAATCTCCAGAATAATATGGGGGCGTTGACTGATGACGCTGATAAATCGGCTTTTTTCTAGTTTCAGAAGGGTGCAATCTTGCAGCGCGATCGCGCTTTCCCAATGCGGGGCTTCATCAAACAAAGAAACTTCCCCAAAATATTCACCCACAGAGAGGTGGCGTAAATCTTGGGATTCTCCATCAAAGTCTTTGACGATGCGGACGCTTCCTTCCGCAATAATATAAAGATGGGTTCCCCATTTGCCTTCACTAAAGATAGTCTGACCAGCTAAGACTTGTTCCTGTTCGAGGGCTTTATCAATTAAAAGTAATTCTTCTAAAGATAAGTTTTTAAATAAAGCAACATTTTTGAGTAAGAGTAAGCGATTCATAAGCACATTCTGTAAAGAGGGACGATGAAGGATCGGGAGAAACAGTTGTTGGGCTGTATTTTTGACCAGTGGATCAGGGTCTTTCATCAAGGCAAATGGTACCGTTGCCATTACAATTAAAGCCCCAATGCGAATCCAACGATCGCGCGCTTCTAGCGCTTCTAACAGTAATTTGTACCCTTTTGACCGTAACCAAGCCGGTGAGGTAATGCGCGATCGACTGGTTGGTTTCGGCTGCGGTTGACCCATTTGTTCTAAAATTGGCATTAACGGTAGAGCAAACCGTCGCTGGGGTAAAGTGGCTAGCACTTCCACGGCATTGGCGACTTCCCGCGGATTAGTGGAATTAAAGGCTCGGCTGACTGTGTTCACTGTGCGTGAGTGTCCTAAACAAGAGAGAATGTATAACACTTTCTGGACAACTCGGTTATGATAATCGGAAATCGCGATCGCTAAAGGTCGCCAGTTGGGGTCAGACTGAGGAATCTGTTTTTGCCAAGCCTGAGTTTTGCTTAGTTCCCGAAAATCAGGGGCGAGATATTCTAACAAAATATCATTGGCTTTTTTCGTCCGCACTTGCGTAATCGCTGTGATGGCAGCATTCACCACTTCTGAATTACGAGAAGAGAGACTATCTTTCGCTAGGGCTAACCCCTGTTCTCCATAGGTTGCTAATACTTTTGCTGCTTCTTGTCGAACTCGTGGGTCTGCATCTCCTAATCCCATGCCCACATTATGAAGCATTCCTTCACAGCGCGTCACCCCCAAGAGATGAAATGCAGCTGCTCGTACTTCCGAATCGAGATGTTTTAATTCTCGACTTGCTATTTCTGCAATTTCAATGTTTCCCCGCTCAGCAATTTTGGCTAATGCGTCTAATCCTGCTTTTTTCAGGGCAGGGTTATCATTGTTTAAAATTGGTTCGAGTAGATAAAGAAAATCACGATTTTCTGTTTTTCCAATCACTCGCGCGATCGCGCTAGCTGCTTGTTCTTCCCAAGGTGACTCCCACACTTGCTCACTCATTGCCTCAATTTCCCGATTGCTCGGAGTCAGAGACATCTTAACTGCTAGGGCTGCAAGCAAGCGAATTTTCTGGCTCTCTGCTTGTAGCAGTTGTTGAATTTTGGAGAGAGAAAGGGATTCTTGATTGGCAATTAAAATTTCTAGTGCAGTTGTTTTTAAAGCAACGCGATCGCTATCTAGAAATTCTTGAAACTTATCTAAGGCTTCGGTATCAGCATCCGCACCAAATACATCTACTACCGCTAGACGAATCGCTGCTTCATTACCATTTTCTTCCAATAACACTTTCACTTCTGGTAAAAATCGGCTTGGTTTTCCAAGACGACGGGCAAATTCTAGCCCTTTAACTTTCGTGTAGGGATCACCATTAATAATTAAATCTTGAATTGCTGTACTCGATCCTGCGGGGAGTTGCGTCCGATAATTAAACTCGTCTAACTCCAAAGTATTGGAGCGAATCATGCTTTCTAAGCCTTCTGCATACAATCTTCCCATCGGAAGTCGCGCTAATAAACCCACTGTGGTGAGGCTAATTGCAATCCAAGCAATTTGCATGGGTTCGAGTAAGGAGTGTGCAATCAGCAGGAGAAGCCCCGCTAGGGTTAACCCAACAGCATATAAAACACCATCAGTTAGCGTGCGCACTCGTCCTGAAAATTCTGGGGGAATCGCATTATAGTTCAGTTGATGAACGGGATAAGCAAGCCCTTTATTAATTGAATCCCCGTTAATATTGAGCGCGATCGCACTTTTGAGATCTCCTCTTACTGCAAATCCTAATAACGCAGCAAGGGTCACAATTGGATAAGCAACATTCATTCTTGCCACTCCTAACCAACGCAGTAAAGGGCGCGTGATGCAAAATAGCGTGGCAATTTGCGTGGTACTGGTAATGATGCGAACCTGTCCTAAAAAGCCCGTTAATTGAGAATCTGTAAAGTTTTTGGCATAAGTGCTAAACCAGAGAAATTCTGACATGACATAGATCAGAATGAATAAGAAACTGCTACTGGCGAGGTAAAACACTAATGGATAGCGTTTGACTAAATCAGGAAATGTTTTTAAAGATTCAATTAAACCAATTTTTTTACTGGCGTAACTACTTTCTAGGCGTGGTTGCGAATTTTCCAAATAAATCACTTGCGCGATCGCAATACCAAAAACGAATACCACACAACCCAGTAATTGTCGGTTGTTCAAATATTGCGCCAACAGCGTAGTTAACATTCCTCCCAGTAAGATTCCTACTGCTTGTGCAATCCCAAAAAATGGGGCATAACGCTTGTATTCTAAGGTAGTGAAGTAATCCGTAACGAGGTTAGGATACAGAATATTAATGAATAGATCAAACTGAAAAAAGGCGGTAATACTGATACAAAAATAGAGGGGAAGAGTATTGAAATTTAAGAAGATACAGAAAACAGTAAAGAGAAAAACTGATCCAAAAAGGACATACTCAAAGAGGCGAACCCGACTAAAACGATCAATAATTTGAGATACTCCACCGTAGGCAATGGTTGAGAAAAGTCCCAATAAAATAAAAGATAGCGGAAGATACTCAGCACCGGCATTACTAAGAAAAAGTGAGTTTGCAATATTCATCGCCATGATGCAAAAAGTGAGCATCGTTACTGCAAGCAATAGAAATTGCGTGAGACGGTTCACTTTCCAAGTGGAGAGATTGAAGCGTTGTTCCACAAACTGATTGATCATTGAAGGGTTGAAGAATTGAGAGAGCGGAAGTGGACAAAAGATGTGATTTAAGTGAGTCCATTAACCGGCAATTCGAGCAAGTGGAATACTTGTCCTTACCCTGAACCACGATTATAACTTTCTCGACTTGAGTTCCCATCGTAGCTTAAACGAAAACCTTTTGCGTTGTTTTTAATGTAGTGGATAATTTTAGAATCACAAAAAATACCCCTTCTTTGTTGAGAATGAAGGGGTAAGAAAAGAATGAACCTGGCACCGAGCTATTTTCCCAGACAGTCACCCGT
>JAVLCL010000232.1:3462-5660 GCA_031580825.1 Halothece sp. Uz-M2-17 | reverse complement strand
CGAACCTGATGGCACTTATCGAGGGGGTCCCGCTTACTACATTGAGCAAGGCTTAAACCAGCGCTGGTTAGCTGCCGTTTTCTCGGTTTTACTGCTGGTGACCTTCGGTTTAGGCTTTAATGCACTCCAATCTTATACAGTAGCTGCATCAGTCGAGGATACCTTTGGTTTGTCTCGCGACATGACCGCCTTTATCATGATGGGGATATTGGGCGCGATCATTTTTGGTGGAGTCAAGCGTATCGCTCACGTTGCCGAATATATCGTACCAGTAATGGCAATTGGCTATTTCCTGATGTCGATCGCGGTTATTGTCACCAACCTAGACGGTATTCCCAGCGTTTTTGCTTCTATTTTTCGGGGTGCTTTTGGGCTTGATTCAGCGATTACCGGTGGTATTGGGGCTGCGATCATTTTTGGTGTTAAGCGGGGGCTATTTTCTAACGAAGCGGGTTTAGGAAGTGCGCCTAATGTTGCAGCAGTGGCTTATGTCAAACATCCTGTCAATCAAGGAATGCTTCAATCTGTCAGTGTCTTTATTGACACCATGGTTCTGTGTACCTGCACCGCAGCGGTGATTTTACTCTCTGGTGTTTACGAACCCGGTGCAGAGGTCAATGGCGTAACACTAACCCAGAATGCCATGTCTGAACAATTTGGTTTTTTAGGACAAGCCTTTGTCACCCTCGGTTTAGCTCTGTTTGCATTCACCTCGATGCTGTATAACTATTATTTGGGTGAAAATAGCCTCAACTTCTTCAGCGAAGAAAATCATGCTCTCTTCAACGGCTTTCGCGTTTTAACCCTTGCCTTAATTATCTGGGGCGCAACGCAAGATCTGACAACAGTGTTTGGTTTTGCTGACCTCACTATGGGGTTATTAGCCTTAGTCAACTTAGTCGCACTGATAATGTTATTTGGGGTGGGGCTAAGGGTAGTACATGATTTCGAGAAACAGCTTCACAGTGGAGAGCAACAACCTTGGTTTAGTGCAGCGAGCTTACCCGAATTTGAAATTGATGCTAAGGCTTGGCCCCATGAAGTCTCAGAGCCAGAACCAACAGTTGAGCGGGTCGAGGCGGGTATGTTTCGAGAAAACGCCATGACTTCGCCAGTTCGTGTAGCGAACATCAAATCTTCAAAAAGATCCCAAACGTAGGTTGGGTTGAGATAACGAAACCTAACAGTAGCAAAGGTTTTGTTGGGTTACTCTTAATTCCTTTAGTTTTTGTCTAGCTGTTATTTTCTTCAACCAAGATGACTGGAATCGGACTACTTTCTAAGACGGTTTGGGAAACTGAACCAATTAAAACATCACTTAAGGATTGATGCCCCCGTTTACCGATAATAATGTCACTAACGTTTAAAAATTGAGCGGTTTCAATAATTTCTGTTCCCACAACCCCATTACTGGTGGTAAAACGATAAGGAATATCCGCCAGTAGTTTTTGACTGAGTTGTTTGAGTTGATCGGTTTTTGCTTCTTCCTGATGACTAATCACATGGAGAACCGTTACTTCGGCATTCGTTCGTCGGGCTAAATCTCCTGTTTTTTTCAACACTTCTCTGGCGAGGGGAGAGGTATCAATGGCAGCAAGAAGACGAGTTTTTCCGGTGGTTGTGACTTTAGTGGGGTCAACTTCGCCTTTTTCCAGTAATTTCGGGGCAAAATAGGGAATTGCCCAAGCGCCCACAGGTGCAGTGACTAAAATAGACAATACTGCCAAAGCGAGAATAATTTCTCCCCCTGCAATGCCTTGTGAGAGAGGAATTGCTCCAATGGCAGCTTGTACCGTTGCTTTTGCGGAATTTCCGGGGAGTAAAAAGAGTCTTTCTCGCCAATTCCAGTTACTCCCCACTGTGGAAAGATACCAACCGATACTGCGTCCAAACAGTAAGCCTAAGGCTAAAAGGGCTAAACCTGGTAAGAGGACACTGGCTAAAACACTAAGTTTCAAACTAACGCCAAGTAAGACAAATAAGACGATTTCGGCGACAATCCAAAGTTGGTTAAATTCTACCCGCAACCGTCGCGCTAAAGGGGCATCAAATTCAATGAGGAAAAACCCCAATGCCATTGTTGCGAGATAGCCAGAAAAATAGGGGAACATTTCGGCAATAACAATTAAACTTAAGGCAAGGCTGCCCACAATAATGATTTCATGGACGGGGTTTTGGGCAAATTTAAACTTGGCAAG
>JAVLCL010000232.1:3214-3452 GCA_031580825.1 Halothece sp. Uz-M2-17 | reverse complement strand
AGTAATTAACCCAGCGACAGCATAGCCAATGATCACCCCACCTGCAATTTGTAAGAGAACCTGAAAGGGGAGTAAGGTGAGGGAGCCGGTTTCAATTCCTGATCCGAGAAAGTTCAGTAAGAGGCTAAAAACAAGTAAAACGAGAACATCGGACAAAGCACTTCCGGTTAAAATCACATCAGGAATTCCTTTGGTTACCCCCCAGCCTAAACTTTTCAGACGTAACATTCCTGGAACA
>JAVLCL010000232.1:0-3204 GCA_031580825.1 Halothece sp. Uz-M2-17 | reverse complement strand
CTCCGCACTGATGACACAACCGAGGAGAAGACCGATCCAGAGATTAAAATCAAATAGAAGCATGGAAAACAGCGCGATCGCGCACATTTCGGCTAAAGCCGGCAAAAACCCAAGCCGTATGGCAACATTTCCCTGTTGAATCAGTTTCTCTCGATCTAACCCTAACCCCGCCCGCATCAAAATTACCATAACCGCAGCGGTTCGTAACTGATCGGCAAGAGTGATTACAATTGGGTCAAGTAGATTCGTGAGTTCTTGACCAAGAATAATCCCGACTGCAATCATTCCCAGCAAGGGCGGTGTTCCCAGTCGGCGGAATAGTTCTCCGCCTAAAAATCCCAGTAGTAAGATTAAAATAGCACTTTCAAGCATTTGGTTTGGTGAATTCGATTAATCCTTTACAACTCAGTATTCTCTTTTTTTTAGCAGTTGTTCTCTTTCTTAGTTGTCTGTTTATTGCGGGGTTATCCTATTTACCCTTTTCCCAAGTTTCTCAGGCATTAATTAAGCGCTTTGCCCCCGGAGAAATTTATCGCAATACCAGTCCATCCTTTAAAGTTTGGCTGGTGTTAACCATTGTCATTATTACTTTTGATGCTGCTTTTTTGCGACTTCCGAGTCCACAATGGTTAGATTGGCTGGAATTTCCATTAGGACTTATTGTCGCGATCGATGTTTGTTTTTTTAGTTTTAAAGTCATTGATAAATTATTTGAGAATTATATTTTAGGCGTTGCTCTCGAAGATGATACTAAAATTAATAGTGAACTGTTTGCGTTAGGACAATATTTAAGCAAAGCAACCACAGTTTTAGTTATTATCTTTTGTTTTGCCCAAACCCATCAAATTAATCTCATTGGCTTAATTGCGAGTTTAGGGGTTGCTGGGGCAACAATTGCTTTTGCATCCCAAAGAGTGATTGAAGAAATTCTGTGGAGTATTGTGCTATTAATTGACCGCCCTTTCAGTGTTGATGATTACATTCATCTTCAAGATCGAACATTGGGTAGAGTCGAGTCGATTGGCTGGCGTTCAACCAAAATTCGTCTTTCAGGAAGAAATACGTTAGCGGTGATCCCAAATAGTAACTTAGTCAAAGAAAATATTGAAAACTTAACACGGGCAAGACGAGTAATTTCAATGATTACCTTAACCTTTTTTAGTCAGTTATCTGAAAATGAGAAGGCTCTGATTCAACAGTTTATTTTAGAAAGCACTCATGATATTTTAGGGATTGACAATGAGTTAACTCAAGTTAATTTTAAGGAAATTATTGACCGTGGAGGGGAACACTGTGTTCGTGCTGATATTATTTTCTTTATTCTTGGAGCAACAGATACATCAATGGAGTTGCGCCGTGGCTTATTAGAAATTGCTCGTGATAACATTGTGAAGCGTTTACAGATTTATGGGATTGCTTTTAATTGTGAGCAAACGACGGTTGATGTTCCTCAACAAATGACAATTTGATTAATTTTTATCGTTTACTTCGTATTTTCGACAAAACAAAGAACCAAAGACAATTGTGCAGATTGAATGGGATATTTTAAAAGATGTTTTAGTGCTAATGTTGCGCTTGGGATTATTTTCTTTAGCTGCAATTGTATCGCCTTTTGTCGGTCGATTTTTACCCAGATTAATCTGGCGATGTTTACAATTAACTCAACGCTATATTGCGATTGATGCGAAGCACACTTATGACCAATTTGTCAAGTCTTTTCAGAATTTAATCGCGATCGCGGGAACCCTTTCTTTTCTCGCTTTAGCCTTAAATTTACTTGCCGAATATGAAGAACTGTATAAATTTCTCGGTTTCTTTATTTATTTTGCCCTTTCGGTTACCCTCGCTTGGATTGCCCTTAAAATCAGTCGTCAACTGATCCGGCGCACTGTAATTGGTTTAGTGCAACGGTGGTTTGGAGAAGTCAATGAGGTTGTTTTAATTTTTGAAACACTCATTTATGTTGTTATCGTGATCTTAGCAGGGATCATTTTTGCTATTGGTTTAAAGCTCAATATTACTGCCCTCATTGCTAGTTTAGGAATTAGTGGGGTTGCGATCGCGTTTGGGGCGCAACAGACTTTAAGTCGTCTGTTTGGAACACTCGAAATCTATTTAGATCGTCCCTATCGCCCTGGCGAATATATCCGGATTAGTTTCAATCCCTATGACGAAGATGCTTATGGTCGCATTGAATCCATTGGTTTACGTTCCACGAAAATTCGGATGGTCGCAACCAATACCATTACCATTGTTCCCAATTCCTTAATGGCTGAGAAAAATATTGAAAATGTCAGTCGCGGGAAAAAAATTGTTGCCATGTTATGCTTAGACTTCCTGAGAGTTTTAGATAATGGAGAACGCGCTTTAGTTAAACAAGTAGTGCAAGAAGCCAGTGATGTCTTTTGGGGATTTACAACCGCCAGTCTTCATGTTCAGTTTGCCACAACCGAATACCAAGCCGGAACGCGGGCGCGGATTATCTTTTTTATTTCTAGTGTGGATGAAAGTTCTCTTGGCTTACGGAAACGACTTTTAGAATTAGCTAACAGCGCGATCGCGCACAAATTGGCTGCTTACAATCTGAAATTTACAACTCCTGAACCGGTGGTCTATATCGACTCGCCCATGTCACTTTAGGTGAATTGTCATGAATCCGCAATCTTTTTCTGACTACAACAACCCAGATGCCTCTCGTTCACAAGGTTTATCTCAAACCGTCGAAGAATTGGAAGTAAAATTAGAACGCTTGCAAGCCTTAGCACAAACCCTCATCGGGGGACTAATTGTGGCAATTCTCATTACCATTGGTGTTTCCGGATGGTTTGCTTATCGCTTAATCTTACAAGAACAAACCGCAAGACGCAAAGCGCAAGAATTTGAACAAACCGAAATTGAAATTCAAGACCGATTAGAGACCTTAGAACAACGGTTATCAAGCCAACAGGAAAAGATTGAACGTCTGCAAGAACAAATTCCACAAAATTTAGAAACAATTAATGAAGCGGTTGATTCTAATGAGCAGAAAATCGAACGCTTACAAGAACAAATCGAAAATACAGAATCTTCCCCTGAAGAAGAATCCACAGTGAAAGAAGGAGGCAACGACCAGTGACCAAATAACAAATAACTACTTAACAGAAGAGAGAATTGTAATTCCAACTAAGCATAATAAAATCCCCACAATCTTACCCAGACTAATGG
>JAVLCL010000231.1:0-5691 GCA_031580825.1 Halothece sp. Uz-M2-17 | reverse complement strand
CAATCAAACCCGAGGCAAAATTCAACTATCTCAACATCTTGCAATGACAACCTCTCAATTGGGAAATCAAGTGTTGCTAGTGGATGATTTAGTGGATTCCGGAGTCAGTTTACAAGTAACGATTGATTGGCTAAAACAACATTATCCAGAAATTACAGAACTACGCAGTGCGGTTTTGTGGCGCAAAGATTGTTCGATTATTACCCCTGATTACTATGTTTATTATCTTAAAGATAACCCTTGGATTCATCAACCGTTTGAACATTATGAACAAATTACTGTTCAAGATTTGGATAAATGATGCGCGATCCAATTTTGATTAAAAATCGTCTGATAAATCCGATTTTTGACTTGCAGATTTCCTTCTTCTTTCTCTACTAACCCGGAGAGTAATAAGACTTGTTCGGCGGGTGTCTCGGAACTGGGAACTTGACCTGATTCTAAAATAGATTGATAAAGCTGTAGCGTTTCCTGTGCGGGAACAGAAGAATGGAGAACGCGATCGCGCACCGTTTTTAAATGTTCCGGTTCATCTTGGGCTTCCCAATTTTGAATCATTGTCTTTTGCACAAAATTTTCGACCCATTGTGCTTCCTTATTCGTTGGGACTTTCTCATTACTTTCACGAATCAACCGACAGATCTTTTGCGTTAAAAAGGGTTGTCCATTCGTCCAAGATAGAACTTCTCGTAATAAAGTTTGGGGATTTTCGACTTTTTCTGTTAATCCCTGTAATAACGGTTGTGCTTCATGATGTTTAAATCCTTTTAAGGTAATTTCCTGACCAAGATTAAACGGTGTTTTTTGATAATCGGTAATTAAATCAGACGGCGTTGCAACTCCTAATAAAACAAACGTCAAGCGTTGATATTCGGGGTTAAGACTACGCTGATTATAACAGGCACGAATCAGAGCAAAAAAGTCGTTAACGGAAAAGTTTAAACCCAAGACACTATCAATTTCATCAATAAAAATGACAATTTTCTCTTGTTCTCCAATATAGGGAAGCAAGACTTCTTCAATAAACTGACTAAATCGTTGTAATGGTGATAAGTCGGTTTGTTCATTCCACCAGCTTTTTAGATTCACCACCCTTAGCAATCCAAAATTTTTCCATAACTCCACAGCTAACCCTTTATACCATTGACTGGGAGTGACTTCATCACTACCAATGCGTGTCAAATCAACCGCAGCGCACGCAAACCCTTCTTTACGGAGATGGTGCATCATTTGAATCAGTAAACTGGATTTCCCCATCTGTCGAGGGTTGAGAATATAACAAAATTCTCCTTGTTTTAAGGCTTTGTAGAGATAACGATCTGCTGAACGCACTACATAAGTAGGTGCATCAATCGGTAAACTTCCCCCCACTTGATACTCATAAGCAGAAAAATCTTCTTCACTTTTCAGGAGGTGATTTTCAAACTTCAGTTCGGCTTGGGTCGCTTTTAAAACTTCTAAGGTTTCGGATAGGCTTTGGGTACGTTCTTGAACTTTTTGTTCTAAGGTTCGATTCGATTCCGCTAACTCAGCTTTTGCTTGTTCTAAATCGGTATTAAGAGCTTTCATTTCCTCGTAGAGTACGGCATTTTTCAGAGAAATGGCAGCTTGAGAAGAGAGAATATTAATGATTTCTAAACGTTCGCTGGTGAAAGAGTCGCTGGTTAGATTATTTTCTAAATAGATTAAACCTAAAAATTCTCCTTGGTTGATAATGGGGGTACATAAAATGGATTGACATTGATTTTGAATTATATAGGGATCGCTTTTAAATAAATCTGCTTCTGTTGCTTGATTTAAGATGAGATTTTCTTGAGTTCTCACTACATAGTTCAAAATCGAAATTGGAACCCGTTCACTATCGGTTACTGGAATTGATTCCAAAAGATTGATAGTATCTCCTTTAGCTTCTGCTGCAATCAATAATTGATCCTCTTTTTGCAAGATAATATAACCGAGTTGTGCGCCAGCATTTTCAATAACAATTTGAATTAAAGTGCCTAGTAATCGATCTAAAATAATTTCTGAAGCGAGAGTTTGTGAGGCTTTAATAATACTTTTTAAATCAATTTCTCCCGAATCACTATTGGTTGTAGAATCATCTACTGCTGATTTTGTTGCTTTGATCTGCGTCAAAGTAGTAGGGAGATAAAACTGAGGATATCGTGATTCTAAATCTTTTAGTTTTGCAATTGCACCCCAGCGATAGTAAGAATAATAGGCTTCTGCAAAGTAAGTTTTTGCTATTTTTTCGTGACCTAATTCTAAATAAAATTCTCCTGCAAGTTCATTCGCTAAAGCAACATATTGAATATATCCGTTTTCTTTGGCTTGTGTAATCGCGCGATCGTATAATTTCATTGCGGTTAAAGCCTCTCCAAAAACTCTTGCTTTTTCCGCTTCTACTAACTCATAACGATATTGAAAATTCATCGGTGCATGATGCGCCCAAATTGACATCACTTTTTGATTGTCAGTCACCTGCTGCTGGTCTCTTGTCTGGATTTTTTCTTTGGTTCCGTAATCATATTGACCTAAAATGGCAAGGGAATAAAACAGATTATGTTCCGTAAAAATAACTTGTGCATCGACAAATCCTGCGTTTTCTAAAGCAAGGCGACTATATTGAATAGTGGCTTGAAATGATTTGCATAAATAACACAGAAAAGACTTATAATAGTAAAGATTAAATAAAAGAATTTTATTTTGAATTTGAGATAAATACTCAATGGTCTCGGCTTCAGAAATAAAGTCTCCAGTTAATTCTGTTTTTAAAGAACTATCAGTTATCAAGTTAGCAACTGCTTGCGTGGTAATGCTGGTTAAATAAAACTGATGTTCCTGTTGCGCAGTAGCGATAAAGTCTAAATATTTCTTTTGTGTTTCATGAACTTCATGTAACGGTCTGCCGACGCAAAACAAATGCTCACAATAAAAGTTTGCATTATGACAAGCAAATTCAACATCACCCACATCTAAGGCTTCTTGAATGGAATTAAATAAAGGGTCTAGGGTTGACTCAATATGTTGTTTTTTATAAATTAAATTAGTATAAGCTGCAACATTCACTTGTGGGGCAACAACTTTTGCATCTAATTTCTCAACAATTTTGAGTGCCAACACTCCTAATTGATAACCTAAATCAATATTCAGATTCGTTCCCCAAGCACACATATTCCCATAAACTGAATAAGCATAAGGGGTTGCTAAAGAGTTGCCATACTGCTCTGAAAGATCAAGCATAGTGTAAAGAATAGGGAACGCGATCGCGCTTTGACAAAAACAAGCAGGGGCATAAATTAAATTTAAAATCTCCATAGCAAGTAGCATTGTCGGATCACTCATCACAGGGAGATTTTCTATCTCGCTTAATTCTAAATTTTCCGGTGGAGATTCAGTGAGTATAATCCCTAATCTGTCTAGCGTTACCTGACCTTTTTCTAAGGTAAGAACTAATTCACCTTTGGCTAAATGAACTTTGATCATTGCTTTAAGGAACCGCGATTGATCGAGTGCATTCTTGGCTTGTTTTTCTCCCTGTTCAGCCAGTTGAAATGCAGTGTCTAAATCACCATTTAAGTAACTAACTTCGGTTTTTTCTAAGTTAATTGCAAAGGTAAGTTCATACTGTGTTTCCCAACAATCCCCTTGCAGTAAATGACTCGTAATATCTAAATAATTAAGAGCCAGTTGATAAGCATTAACTGCTTTTGCCTTTTGTGCTGCTTCTAAATTGAGTTGTGCAAGTTCCTCTTTTGCTGTTTCATCTGTTAATAAATCTCGTCCTAAATTAAATTGATTAACGAGTGTAAAAATATTATCTTTTTGTTCCGCTGCCGTCATTTTTTCTTGCAGCAATTGACCAATGCGGAGGTGAATGACTGGTTTTTCTGCTTCTGGAATGAGAGCATAAGCTGCTTGTTGAATTCGGTCGTGAAGAAATTTATATTCAACATTTTCCGCATATAAATCGGACTGGGGTAAAACTAACCCCGCTTGCAGTGTCAACCATAACTGATCAGTAATTTTTGCAGCTGATTGTTCACTAATGATTTCTAAAATAGAGAGATTAAACTGATTACCAATACAAGCAGCTAATTTTAGAATGGTTTGAGTTTTAGGAGGTAACTGTTGTAGTTTTCTCACTAAGAGATTAACTAAATTGCCATCCGTAATTCCGACTCGTTGAATATCATTTAAGTTCCAAGACCAGCGATCGCGCTGAATATCATAGGTTAATAACCTTTCTTCCTCGAGGGTTTTCAGCAATTGGGTAATAAAAAATGGATTCCCTTCCGTTTTCTGAGCTATTGTTTCACTAAGTACTGTTATAGAAATCGCATCCGCTTTTTGTTGTAGCGTATCACTGACTAACTCTTGCACCCGATCTAAATTTAAGGGTTGTACCGTAATTTCCTGAACAGTTGTTGTCGGTTCGGCTTGAATTTGATCAAGGAGATTCAGTAGCGGGTGGGTTACATTCACTTCATGATCGCGATATGCGCCAACGACTAAAAAATACTGATTTCTCTTCTTACTGAGGAGATACTGTAATAATTGCAAAGAAGGCAGATCTGCCCATTGCAAGTCATCTAGAAACAACACTAAAGGATGTTCCGGTTGACAAAAGACACTGAGAAAGGCTTGAAATACTCGATAAAAGCGATTGTGCGCTGCTTTACCCGTTAAAGGGGTAACTGATGGCTGTTGACCAATGATCAGTTCTAATTCTGGAATTAGATCGATAATGACTTGACCGTTATCCCCTAAAGCCGTTTTCAGTTTCTCTTCCCAAGATTTCAATTCTGTTTGATCTGCCGTCAGTAACTGACGCATTAAATCTTGAAATGCTTGAATTATGCCATCATAAGGGGTATCAGTTTTCAACTGATCAAACTTACCGCGAATAAAATAACCACGAGTGCGAGTAATGGGCTGTTGAACTTCTTGCACAATAGAGGTTTTACCAATTCCCGCATAACCTGACACCAAGACTAAAGCACGGTTTCCTTCCGCAACAGAGTTAAATGTATCAAGAAGCGTTTGTATTTGGGCTTCTCGTCCGTAGAGTTTTTGGGGAATGAGGAGATTAACCGCGCGATCGCGCTCTGCAATCATAAAAGGTTCAATACGACCTTTCTCCTCCCACTGTTGCCAACAACGTTCTAAATCAAACTTGAGTCCCGCTGCACTTTGATAGCGTTCTTCTGCTTTTTTGGCGAGTAGCTTCAGAATAATCTTTTGTAGCGGTTCGGGAACTGCACTCTTTTCTGGAAATTGAGGCGGTTTAGCAAGATGCGCATAAATCAAGGCTAACGGATCATGACCTACAAAGGGTAACGTCCCCGTCAGTATTTGATAAAAGGTAACACCTAAAGCATATAAATCGCTGCGATAGTCCAGATAACGGTTCATTCTTCCCGTTTGTTCTGGTGAGAGGTAAGCAAGGGTTCCCGCAATCAAATTAGGATGTTGAATATTGGGATATTCAAACGGTAACTGCGTGGCGAGATTAAAATCGGTTAGTTTAACCGTCTTCGTTTCGGGATGAATGATGATATTACTGGGTTTGATATCCTTATGAATAATCGGGACTTGATGCAGTTGGTCTAAGATGTCGGCTAAAGGCAATGCGATCTCAAAAAACTCAGTGAGAGAGAGTTGATGAGTCGAGAGGTATTCGGACAGGGC
>JAVLCL010000230.1:3577-5742 GCA_031580825.1 Halothece sp. Uz-M2-17 | reverse complement strand
CATCGGCAAAATCCACTCGCGCTTCCACTTCTGCCAAAATATCTAAACAGGTACTGCGTAAATCACGAATCGGTTCCGCTAACTTTCCCTGTAACCCTGCCAGTGCCATCTCTCCTGCTTGTGGTGATCTTGCCCCAACTAACTCGGCAATACTTTCGGCTTGGGTTAAATCAATGCGTCCATTGAGAAACGCCCGTAAAGTGAACTCTCCCGCTTGCGCCAGTCTCGCCCCTTGTTCTAAACATAACTGTAGCACTTGCTGCACCGGAATCATTCCGCCGTGACAATGAAATTCCACCACATCTTCGCGGGTGTAAGATCGGGGAGATTTCATAATCAACAGTAAGGCTTCATCAACCACTTTGTCAGTTTCGGGATGACGGACATAACCATACAGGATATGATGAGAGTCCCAGACTTGTTGTCCAGGGGGGTGAAATAATGTTTTAGCGATGGAAAGGGCTTCTTCTCCCGATAAACGGACAATCCCGACACTCCCTTGTTGAGGCACAACGGGGGTCGCGATCGCAGCGATCGTATCTCCTTGCATGACTTTATCCTTTTTTCCTTAAGGTAGCAAGAAAAATCCGAAGCAAGCAATTGACAATTCAAAAAGTATCATTAAAAATTACGATTAAAGTTGCAAGCTAATTTTACGATAAAAACTAATTTATTTGAGCTTAATTTTGCCTTTTTTCTTGGATATATAGCAGTACGTATTCAGGTTAGGACGGGGTTAGACTCTAAAATCTAGTGACAGCCTACTGTTGCCTATTGCCTGTTGCCTATTGCCTAGCGCGTAGCGCTATACACCTTAATAATTATAATCATTACATCAACGATGGAAAGCGTATCTAATCTTTTACCAGACTTACCCGAAACCACAGAAATTGATACCCGAATTATTGCTATCTTAGGGGGAGTTTTATTCGTTTTTGCTCTCTTAGCTATTCTGATATTAATTCCGAAATTAACTGGTTTAATGAGACAACGGTTATTTTCTCAAAATGCAAGCACTGTCTATCAGAAAACATTTGCACCCTTTCAGAGTTGGCTCTTTTTAACGATCATTTTGGCTGCATTTGACCTGAGTTTAAAATATTGGATTAAAGATAGTTGGACGAATATAATTGAAGTTCCAGTTGCCTTAGGAGTCGCCATTTTAGTATCTTGGGTCGGGGCAAGCATTTTTAGTCGTTACTTTGATATTTACTTATTAGATGCTGCGATTCAAAGTAAACGTAAAGTTAATAGTGAACTTCTTCTTCTGGGTAAAATCTTAGTCAATGCAGGCATTATTTTAATTGTTATCGTTGTTTTTGCCCAAACCCATGATATTAATTTATTTGGTTTAATTGCCAGTTTAGGAGTCGGGGGTTTAGCGGTTGCGTTTGCTGCTCAAAAAAGTTTAGAACAGCTTTTAGGAGGAATTGTTCTTTATATTGATCGTCCGTTTGTGACCGATGATTATATTGGTTTACCTGATGGAATTTTTGGAAGAGTAGAATCAATTGGGTTACGTTCCACTCGCATTCGAGTTTCGGGAAAAGGAACATTAATGGTTGTTCCTAATAACTTTCTGACTCAAACCAATATTGAAAATTATACAGGGGCGAAGAAAGTGATTTCTATGATTTATATTAATTTTGCACAACAGGTCACTGATACGGAAAAAGCCTTTATTCGACAAGTTATTACGAGTAGTACCAAAGATATTTTTGGCATTGATCCACGGAGTACAGAAATTACATTTAAACCCATTGAAAGAGAAGGAATACCAGTAACGCAAGCGCAAGTGAGCTTTTTTATTTTGGGTTCGGGAGAAGTTTCAATGGACTTACGTCGTCAACTGTTAGATGCAGCCCGACAAAATATTAATCGAGAATTACAAGAGTTTGGCATTAGTTTTGATTTAGAAGAGCGTACCATCAATGTTGATGCACCAATTACCCTTTAAGGAGTGAAAAGATGGAAATTATTATTAATTTATTTCAGGATTTAATGAGGAGTTTGCAAAGTGAATTATTTAATCAACAAACGCAAACCTTTCTCATTGGGTTTTCTAAAACCTTTGCTGTTTTCTTAGTTTTAGTTTTTTTCTCATTAATTATTGCGCGTTATGCTTCTCTACGGGTCGTTCGTATCATTATTACTCGCCTTGCTCC
>JAVLCL010000230.1:0-3567 GCA_031580825.1 Halothece sp. Uz-M2-17 | reverse complement strand
CTCCACAACAGTTTAGTGTGGTTTATGATAAGTTAATTGCTCCCATTGAAGGCTTATTTCAAATTGCAGTAATATTTATTTTACTTGCACTTTCTTTAAATGTTTTAGAAAATTATCAAGCCTTTTATGATTTTCTGCGCTTTTTTAATGATCTTGCATTAGTATTGAGTTTAGCTTGGCTAGCCTCTCGTTTAGTGCGACAAGTAATGCGAGTTTATGGCTTAGAAATTATCCGTAAACTTGGTCGAGAAGTCGATGAATTGTTATTAGTATTTGAAACCTTAATTAACATTTTTATTGGCTTTATCGCCGCGATCGCGTTTGCCCAAAGTCAACAAATTAATCTCGTCGGACTCCTAGCAAGTGTGGGAATTGGTGGTTTAGCGATTGCTTTTGCTGCCCAAAAAACCCTCGAACAGTTATTAGGAACGCTGGTTTTATATTTGGATCGTCCATTTATTCCTGGTGAGTATATTCGGATGTGGAGTTGGCCCGCTTTTCCTGATGGCGCATTAGGAAATGTGGAATCCATTGGTTTACGTTCCACTAAGATTCGGATTGTGGCAAAGGGAACCTTAATTATTGTTCCCAATTCGGTAATGGCGAATTTAGATGTGGTAGAAAACATTACCCGTAGTAAAAAAGTAATGGCGTTACTTTATCTCGACTTCTTGAGACCCTTAAAAGGAGACGAAGAAGCGTTAGTAGAACAGGTGGTTAAAGAAAGTACTGATGCTTTATTTGGGATTGATCCAGGGAGTACCCGCATCACGTTATTTCAACCAGAAAATAAGTCGGGAACTCGCGCCCGTGTTACCTTTTTTATTCTGGGATCGAATGAAAATTCTTTCCAACTTCGTAAGCGTTTATTAGAACTTGCCAATGAAACGATTACGAAAAAATTAATTGATTATGGAATTGAGTTTACTTGTACTGAACCAACGGTTTATGTGGATTCACCTGTTACGATTTAGAAAGGATCTATAATTTGAATGAACCACAGAGTCACAGAGAACGCAGAGAAGTAAACAAAGTTGGACGGTTATTTCAATTTTTAGCTGTTGAGTAACATAATTCGTAACTGGGAAAGTTGGATTTTCCAAGGAAAGGGACGTGCTTTTAGTTCTTCCCATTTCTCTTTAAAAACTTCTGCTTGTAAATGATAATCTTCGGGATGATTAGCGGGTTCATTTAATTTCAAATATAAGGTCATGCGGTGTTGGGTTTCACTGACGGTGGCTAACCAGCAAGGAAAGGTGTTTATTTCTTCAGTTTCGGAGAAGTGCAGTTGATGGGCGCGAATCCCGACATATTCGAGAGAAGGTGGGATCGGTTCAATGACTTCTAGGGTACAATTCCAGTCGATCGCGCTAATTTTGTTATGCTCAAGAGCAACGGCACGAGAGAAGTTTTTACAGCCGGTGAGTTGCGCGGTACGCCAGTTGGGGGGACGTTCAAAAATGTCTTGTTTTGACCCGTTGGCGATAACTTTTCCCTCGTCTATAATTACTAAGTTAGGACAAACGCGATAGGCTTCTTCTAAGTTGTGGGTGATAAATAGGGTTACGCCTTCGTAATGACTGAGGTTTTGACGCAGCAGTTTTTCTTGTTGATCGCGCAAATAAGTATCTAAAGCAGAAAAGGGTTCATCGAGGAGTAAACTATCCGGTTGATTGATTTTTGCCCTCGCTAACGCCACTCGCTGCTGTTGTCCGCCAGAAAGTTCGTTGGGATAGCGCTTGCCCATTCCTTCTAGATTAACCGCAATTAGTTCTTTTTCCACTTCTTGTTTAATCGCGCGATCGGATTTTCCTTTTGCCATGGCAAACGCCAGATTTTCCGTTACGGTGAGGTGAGGGAAGAGGGCATAATTTTGAAATAATAACCCACAAGCGCGATCGCGCGGAGGAAGATTAATCCCTCTCTCGGAATCATATAACACCCGTCCATTTAAGATAATTTTCCCGCGATCTGGCGTTTCTAATCCGGCGATACAACGGACAATGGTACTTTTCCCCGAACCAGATGCACCGAGTAACCCCAGTGGAGTTTGATCCGTGGTAAAGGAGACATCTAAATATAAATCGGAGAGTTGTTTTTGAATCTCGACAATTAATTCTATTTTTGCTGGCGGTAAGGGAATTTTTTGAACGGGTTTGCGTTGAGACGCAGCGCGATTGGATAACTTAGAAAGTAGAGGATGAGAGGAATAATTTTGATGACCGTCTGTCCAATAATTAACAGCAATAATCACGCCTAAAGAAATTCCTAGCATGATTAAAACGAGGATAAAAGCGCGATCCATTGCGCCTCCTTCTGCTGCTAAAAAAATCGCGATCGGGATAGTTTCGGTTTTCCCTGGAATCGCCCCTGCTAACATTAAGGTTGCGCCAAATTCACCTAAAGCACGGGCAAAGGTGAGTAAGGTTCCGGCGAGTAAACCCGGTTTTGCTAATGGTAATAAAACGCGCCAAAAAATCGTCCATTCTGATGCACCCAGCGTTCGCGCACAAGCAATTAAATTATGATCAATTTGCTTAAAAGCCCCCAATGCAGTTTTATACATTAAGGGAAAGGCAACGACAGTGGAAGCAATCACCGTCGCCCACCAAGAAAAAATAATTCTAACTCCAAACGCATCTAGAATCTGACCAATAAAACCATTTTTTCCCAGTAAGAGAAGTAATAAAAAACCGACAACCGTTGGCGGAAGCACTAAAGGCGCAGTTAGAATTCCTTCTAGACATCCCTTTATCTTTCCTTGATAACCTAGCATCCACCGCGCAATTAAAATTCCAATCAAAAAGGTGATAATGGTTGCGGTTAAAGCGGTTTTTATGGATATCCAAATGGGAGAAAAATCAGTCATGGTTTCTTGGCGACAATGTGAAAAACGTGCCAGTAGCGGTCTTCTCCCAAGGGGGTTTTTCCAGGATGTTCTTCTTCTTCTAGAAGTTCAATATTGTAACGGTTGAGTAAGGTTTCTACTTGGGAACGGGTCTGACAATGAATTAAACCGCCCTCTTTCCAAGAATCGCGATCGCCGAATAAATGTCCACAAAATCGACCGCCATTTCTTAACGAATTAAAGATATTATTCCATAGGGTAGGAAAGAAATCAGGCGAACAGAAGGGGAGGCAAAAACTAGCATTAATTAAGTCAACCGGTGGGATAATTTGTAATTCTTCAAAGCTAGAAACTTGGACGATTAATTGCTTATTTGAATAAAATTTAGATTTCAGTTTAGCAATAGCTTCTGCTTCTTTATCAATGGCTAAAACCCGCCAACCTTGTCTTAGAATCTCTACCGTATCTCTCCCTGTTCCACAGCCAAGGTCGATCGCGAATCCAGGCTTTTCAAAGTTAGCAAGGGCAGTAAGAATTGTTTTTCGCGGTGGACGATCTTCAATGGCTTTGTAGTAATTTTTCCAGTCTCGTTTGGTTTTAGTCATTTTTTGTTTGTTCGTTGTTCTTAGTTCATTGTTCTTTGGTAACTAGTAACTGTAAATGTCGGGTGGGCATTGCTCACCTTTTATCAATATCGCGCTGAAGAGCCTAATTTTACT
>JAVLCL010000229.1:0-5751 GCA_031580825.1 Halothece sp. Uz-M2-17 | reverse complement strand
AGGGTAGAGTGTTGTTGAGGATGAATCAGTTTTGTTAGTTGATCGAACAGCGTTGACGGAATATTTTTTAAGTGATCCGTTGCGGTAATGGCTTCTCCAGGACTCCCTTGCGCGATCGCGAGAACTGTGTCTTGTTCCACTATTTCATGATGATTGGTTTGGACTAACACTTGTTTCAGTTCGTCAGTCGCCAGGCGAGAAAATGGAATCCGCTGACAACGGGAGACTAACGTGGGTAATAATGAATCGGCACTGGGTGCAATTAAGATCAGAGTTGCTTTTCCCGGTTCTTCTAGGGTTTTCAGTAAAGCATTGGCTGCACTTTCCGCCATGGTCTGGGCGGAATCAATAATCACGACAGCGCGATCGGCCTCTAAGGGGGGACGGGATAAAAATTGGGCAATTTCCCGAATCTGTTCCACACGAATTTGTGGGGGGGCTTTCCGCTTTAAGCCTTCTGCTTCTGCTTGGGCTTCGGTTAACAGTTTTCCTTGTTGCAAATAAGTCGGTTCGACTTCTAATAAATCAGGATGATTATGTTGGTTAACCTTACGGCGCACTAAAGATTCGTCTTGTTTTCCCGCGAGGATTAAAGTGCTAAACTCAAGAGCAGCTAAATGTCGTCCCACTCCCGCCGGACCACTAAATAAATAAGCTGGGGCAATGCGTTGACGATGAATTGCACTGGTTAATAATTCCACTGCTTGCTCTTGACCAATTAAATGAGAGAATGTCATACGGTAAATGTTTGCTACGGATTGATCATACGGATTGATCAAGGGATCTGGGTGAGGGAGGAAACAATGTCTAGTACGAATCATTAAATTTATATCATTAAGCGAAAAATTATTGTTAACTTGAAATTATAAAAATGGAGATTTTTGAAACTGAAATTCCAGAAATATTAATCATTAAACCACAAGTTTTTGGGGATGAGCGAGGCTTTTTCTTTGAGAGTTTTAATCAAAAGAAGTTTAAGGATAAAACAGGGATTAAAACAGAATTTGTTCAAGATAATCATTCTCGGTCTCAACAGAATGTTTTACGAGGATTACACTATCAAATTCAGCAAGCCCAAGGAAAATTAGTCCGAGCAGTTGTTGGTGAAATTTTAGATGTTGCTGTTGATATTCGTCGCTCATCTCCTACTTTTGGTCAATGGGTAAGCTGTCTTCTTAGTGCAAGTAATAAACAGCAGTTATGGATTCCAGAAGGATTTGCCCATGGTTTTTATGTCATTTCAGAGGTTGCCGAAGTTTTATATAAAACGACTAATTATTATGCACCAGAACAAGAAAGATGTATCATTTGGAATGATCCAAACCTTCAAATTAACTGGAAAAATAGGGAAGAACCCATTTTATCCACAAAAGACCAAGCGGGAAAATATTTAAAGGACGCAGACCTTTATGACTAAAATTCTTCTAACTGGAAAAAATGGTCAAGTTGGTCAAGAGCTAGAATTATTACTAACTCAAGTGGGGGAGGTGATTGCTCTTGGTAAAGAAGAACTCGACTTAAGTAACGAGGAACAAATTCGCAATTCTATTCATCATCATCAACCGGATTTAATTGTTAATGCAGGGGCTTATACTGCGGTGGATCAAGCAGAAAGTGAAGAGTCACTGGCTTATGCTGTGAATGGTAATGCACCCACGATTCTAGCAGAAAGTGCCGAACAAATTGGGGCAAGATTACTTCATATTTCAACCGATTATGTATTTGATGGGACAAAACATAAACCTTATACCGAAACTGATCAACCGAACCCAATTAGTGTGTATGGTAAATCTAAATTAGCTGGAGAACAAGGGATTCAAAAGCATTCTCGGAATTATATTATTTTACGTACAGCTTGGGTTTATGGGGCGTATGGAAGTGGTAATTTCGTTAAAACAATGTTGCGCCTTGGGAAAGAAAGAGAAGAATTAAAAGTCGTTTCCGATCAAGTGGGAACACCCACTTGGAGTAATGATATTGCTAAAGCAATTGTAGGATTAGTGATGAGATTACCTGCTTCTCCGGTACAAGACATTTATCACTTTACAAATAGTGGTGTAGCAAGTTGGTATGATTTTTCAATCGCGATTTTTGAAGAAGCAAAAGTGTTACATTTTCCCTTAAAAGTGCACCGCGTTTCTCCGATTTCAACTCGGGATTATCCCACCCCCGCACAACGCCCTGCTTATTCAGTTTTATCGGGGGAAAAAATTAGTCAAATTTTAGGAACACGCCCCCCACAATGGCGGATTAGTCTGCGAGAAATGTTAACCCAATTATCAACTCAAAAATGAAAGCATTAATTCTTTCTGGTGGAAAAGGAACCCGGCTGCGTCCCCTCACTTATACCGGCGCAAAACAATTAGTTCCCGTTGCTAATAAGCCTATTTTATGGTATGGAATTGAAGCCATTGTAGAGGCGGGAATTACTGATATTGGTATTATTATTAGCCCCGAAACGGGACAAGAAATTAAAGAGAAAACGGGAGATGGAAGTCAGTTTGGGGCAAAAATTACTTATATTACCCAAAATGAACCGGCGGGATTAGCCCATGCGGTAAAGGTGGCGCAATCGTTTCTCGGTGATTCGCCTTTTATTATGTATTTGGGTGATAATTTGGTGGAAGCGGATTTAAGTATCTTTTTGAATGAGTTTCAAAAACAAGAAGATGATGCTTTAATTTTACTACGTCAGGTATCTAATCCCAGTGCATTTGGGGTTGCAAAGGTGAATGGAGACGGAAAGGTTTTACAGTTAATTGAAAAGCCCAAAGATCCCCCTTCTAATTTAGCCTTGGTGGGGATTTACTTTTTTAATCAGAGTGTGCACAGCGCGATCGCGCAAATTCAACCCTCTGCAAGAGGAGAATTAGAAATTACAGATGCCATTCAATGGTTAATTGATAATCAGAAAAAAGTCAATTCGCGTCAACTGCAAGGTTGGTGGTTAGATACGGGAAAAAAAGATGATTTGTTAGAAGCGAACCGGATTATTTTAGATACTCGTCTTCCCATTGAGGTGTTAGGAAAAGTTGATGAACACTCACAGATTATTGGACGAGTGAAAATCGGAAAAGGAACAGAAATTAAAAATTCAACCATTCGCGGTCCCGTGATTATTGGGGAAAATTGTCTGCTTGAAAACTGTTTTATTGGTCCTTATAGTAGCATTGCAAATGAGACGACTTTAATTGAAGCGGATATTGAACATAGTGTAATTTTAAGACAATCGAAAGTTTTGAATATTCAACAGCGCATTGTAGATAGTTTAATTGGAGAACGAGTGGAATTAAAAATTGCCCCCAAACGTCCGAAAGCGATGCGTTTTTTACTGGGAGATGACTCGCAAATTGAGTTAACTTAAATTATAGTCATTAGTCATTATTCCTTGGTTTGTTGATAACTGGTAACCTTTAAAACTATAATCAATTCATATGTAAAGTCTTGTGAATTATTTAGCATTAGTGATCGGAAACTCGCGATTACATTGGGGATGGTTTAAAGGAAAACAACTTTTACAAAGTTGGGATACGCTTCACTTAGAACACCCCGTTATTGATTTACCTTTTAGTTTCTTTCCGACAAAAGTGACTCAATCTCTTGCTAAGAAACAATGGATTTATATGGTTTCTGTCGTTCCTGAACAAACTGAATTATGGGAGAATTATTCTAATAAAAAAATTATTACCCGAGATCAGATTCCCCTGAATAATCTTTATTCTACTTTAGGGAACGATCGCGCGCTTTGTGCTTATGGCGCAGGAGAAACCTATGGTTATCCGGTTTTAGTGATTGATGGGGGAACTGCACTCACTTATACAGCTATCGGGAAACAAAAAGATTTTTTGGGTGGGGCAATTTTACCGGGTTTAAAGCTGCAATTACAAACCTTAAGCCAACAAACCGCAGCCTTACCTGAAGTCAGTTTACCAGATAGCTTACCGCAGGTGTGGGGCAATTCTACAGAAAGCGCGATCGCGAGTGGCGTTATTTATACTTTGATTAGCGGGATTTATTGTTACGCTACAGAATGGTTAGAGAAATACGGCGAAGAAAATATCATTTTAACGGGAGGTGATGCGGTTTTACTCTATCAGTATCTCCAAGAAAAATATCCGGTTTTTTCTCAAAAGATAATTATCGATCAAACATTGATGTTTAAAGGAATTGCAAGGTTGGTATCAAACGAAACGAAAAGCTAGGATCTTATGTCCAACTTCGACGAATAAGAAAATATCGCTTTCTTAATTCTCGCCAGAGGGGATGATTGTCATAATACAAATGATCCCATTGTTGAACTGCATTTGTAATTAATTCTGCGATACTGGGGGCGGGAAAAGACACAGTTTTAAGTTGCTTCATCTTCATTTTTTGAGAAATTGCCATTGCAATGATACTAATGAGAGTATCTGCATTTTTCCCGAAACTATGTCCCCCTAAAATGTAACCTTTTTCATGGACAATAATTTTTAAAACACCTGTCATTTCCGATTGGACAATACTCAAAATATTATCTTTAAAGTACACTTTAATGACCACAACTTTTTCCCCATAGCGTCGTTTAGCTTGCCTTTCTGTCATTCCCACTCGTGCGAAGGAGGGATGCGTGGACATCAAGCAGGGAACAATTTGATAATTTACAGTATAGCAAGGGAAAAATAAAATATTTTTCAGTGCAATTTCTGCTTCGTACCGACCCAAATTTAGGAAAGAATAACCACCAAGCACACTTCCGCAAGCATAAATCTTAGGATTACTGGTTTGTAATTTATCATTAAGATTTAAACCTTGTTCTGTTTGCTTAACTTTCACTCCTTCTAAATTTAATCCTTCTAAATTTGGGACTGTTTTGGGAATGATAATTAACGCTTCTGTCGCGACCGCGCTTTCTCCAAGTTTTAACCATTTTTCATCCCCAATTTGTTTGATTTCAGAAAGAGGACTCGACTTTAAAAGAGTAATTCCATCCGCTTCGAGTTGCGATTGTAATAAATGACTCATTTCTCGATCTTCACTGGGAAAAAGACGAGACTGCGTGATAGCTAAAGTAATATTTTTATGGAGTCTAGCTAGATTTTGAGCGAGGCTAATTGCAGTAGGGCTTTCCCCAAGAATGGTTAAGTTATTCGGTAACGTTTCTAAGGTTTGTTGTTCTCTTAAATCGCTGAGAGTGAGATAACCAACTGCTGATAAATTAGGAACATTGGGAATAATAGATGTGGTTTCTGTTGCAATTAAATAACCACGGGCTTTTAAAGTTTCTTGTTTCACCACAAAGCCTTGTTGCGGTAAGCGACAAAATTCCCCTCTTCCCTCAATAACATCAACGCCTCGCGCTGCTAATTGAACTAACGCCGTTTTGTCTTGAATAATTTCAATCACTTCCTCTGTCCACTGTTGATAAATAGCGGTTGGTTGAGACTCTAAAGGCTGAATATCGCTACATTTTTCTATAAAATCAGTGAGTTGAGAAAGGGTAAAATTATAAAGCCAGTTTGCTTCTGCTGAGAAGGAAATTTCTTGTGTTACGAGGGCGACTCGGGCTTTCCACAAAACTGCTGTCAGTGCTGCATACCTTCCCACTGGCGTATTACCAATAATAATTACGTCATAGTTCATTAGTCATTGGTTACTGATTACTGGTCACTGCAAAAAGGGCTTGTTGGAGTTTTTCGTTTTCTTCTCGGTGGCGAATCGCAATGCGGAAATAATTTTCCCCTAATTCCGGAAAACTAAGACAGTCACGGATCA
>JAVLCL010000228.1:0-5753 GCA_031580825.1 Halothece sp. Uz-M2-17 | reverse complement strand
TTATAAAGCAAGTTTTGGCTATGTTCTAGCTTAAATTTCGTTTAAGTCCCGTTAAGAATCATGAGGAACATCTAAAGCACCTTTGTCCTTTAAATACTCTTTTTGTTGAGAAGTTAATCCTTGAGCATTTAAAAAACTTGCTTTCGCCACTTGACTATTACTAAAATCAGTTTCTTTAAAAACCGTATTTTTGAAATTAGCATTGGTTAAATTACTATCTTTAAAACTGACTTTCTCCAAGCTCGCTCCTTCAAAATAAGTTCCGACTAAAGAAGAATCACTAAAATCAACATCAGAGAGTTGAGAGCCTTGGAAATTGGCTTCTTGCAAATCGACTTGTTGACACTCAATCCGACTTAAACTCGCTTTCTTCCAAATAGAATGAAATAAACTTGATCCATGGAAATTGATTTTATCTAATTGTGCACCAGTAAAATTAGTCTGTTGCAACTTGCTATTGGGAAAAATAATGCCTTGCCAGTTGGCTTGAGTTAAGTTAGCTTTTCGCAAATTAACTTGTGTCAAGTTACTCTCTTTAAATTCGCTTTGAATCAGAAGAGCTTGCTGGAAAATTGCTCCAGTAAAATTCACATTTTTCCCTTGCGCTTCACTCAAATTGGTTTCGGTAAAATCAGCACCAGAAATTTCTGTATCATCTAAAGTAATCCCTTGTAACTGTGCTTTTAGAAATTGAGCATCTCGAAAATTAGCACCTTGACAACAGGCTTTAATGAGGTTCGATTGACTAAAATTAGCAGAAGCAAAAATACCATGACTCAGATTTGCTCGGATCAAAATTGCTCGGCTAAAATCAGTAGCTTGACAATCACTCTTCGATAAATTTGCGGTTCTTAAGTAAGCACTAAAAAACTGTCCACCGCTCAACGACATCCCTTCAAGATTAATATTACTTAACTCAGCATAAGCTAAGGATTGTTTGGCTTCAACTTTATGAAAAACGTCCGCTGGCGTAAGAAGAGTCATCTACTTTCTCCAATAAAGGATACGCTAAATAGTTTGCCAGAAAAATCTCGCTTGCAACGAAAATCATGAAAAATAGCAATGACCTCTGAGTGCTCTGATCATCCTACATATCTAATTTTGTAAGTTCTTTATTCTTCATGATGTGGGTATCCGCTTACTTGTTACAGCATAATATTGCTTTCAGCTATACTTTAACAGTGATCAAAGGATAGCCAATCTCAAGCCAATTTGATATCCTCTTGTGAGGGGCACAAAGGACTCTCTGACTGTTAAAATGCAGCCAATCTCAAGGAAAAATTGCGATCAGTTTAGGATGAGGAAGATTAATCGATGATGAATGCTTCAGATAAAATCTCTGTTGGTATTGTTGGGGCTTCTGGGTATGGTGGGGTGCAGTTAGTTCGGTTACTCCTAGAACATCCCCAAGTAGAAATTTGTTACTTGGGAGGAAATCAGAGCGCAGGTAAAGACTTTGCTGACCTTTATCCTTATCTGGGTCATCGCTTTCACTATACCATCGAACCGATTGATGTTGATACGATCGCGCAAAAGTGTCAAGTTGTCTTCCTCTCCCTTCCTCACGGCTTAGCCTATAATATTGCCCCAGAATTGTTGGCTAAAGGGTGTCAAGTGCTAGATTTATCTGCTGACTATCGTTTCCGTGACCTAAACACCTACACTACCACTTACAATGTGGAACGGGACGATGAAGAGACCGCAGCAGCAGCGGTTTATGGGTTACCGGAACTCTACCGCGAACGAATTGCATCTGCTTCTCTGATTGGATGCCCAGGATGCTATCCCACAGCCAGTTTACTCGCGATCGCGCCTGCCCTCAAACAAGGTTTAATTCTACCGGAAAGTGTCATTATTGATGCGAAATCAGGGACATCGGGTGGAGGACGCAAAACCAAGCTGAATTTACTCCTTGCAGAAGCGGATAACGCCCTCACCCCTTACAGTGTTGCTGGACACCGTCATACCCCAGAAATTGAAGAAATTTGTAGTAATCTCGCTGGAGTCGAAATGCGTGTCCAATTTACCCCTCATTTAATCCCCATGGTGAGAGGAATGTTAACGACGGTTTATGCAACTTTACGCGATCCGGGATTGGTTCGTGATGATTTACTCACTATTTATAATGCATTCTATCGCTCTTCTCCCTTTGTTAAAATTTTGCCAAATGGGGTTTATCCACAAACGAAATGGGCATCAGGAACTAATCTCTGTTACATCGGTATTGAAGTTGATCCGCGAACCGATCGCGTGATTATCATGTCAGCAATTGACAACTTAATGAAAGGACAAGCAGCCCAAGGCGTACAGTGCATGAATTTAATGTTTGGGTGGGAAGAAACCCTAGGCTTACCACAACTCGCCTTTTATCCTTAATCTTAACGATCACTTACAGGTTGTTTAAAATTAGATTGTTCAGACCTCGGAGTTGAAGATAAGGCAAAAATTGTAACAGAAGGTTGTCATTCAGCTAACTCAGCCCTTATCCTAAAAGACCGCACTGTCATCTTTGACCGCAATCTCTTTTCTTGCCGTAGCACAATAGTAGATAGTAAATTAGCACATTATCCTCACAGGGCGTGAGACAACTATGCTCAATCCAAACTTAGAAGAAATCGAACTCAACAAAGAAGAATACGAACGCTATTCTCGTCACATTATCCTCCCAGAAGTCGGATTAGAAGGGCAAAAACGCCTCAAAGCAGCTAGTGTCCTTTGTATTGGAACCGGTGGACTCGGATCTCCACTCTTGTTATACCTTGCTGCTGCTGGTATCGGACGCATTGGTATTGTTGATTTCGATATTGTGGATCGCTCCAACTTACAACGTCAAATCATCCACGGTACCGCAACAGTTGGCAAACCTAAGCTAGAGTCAGCGAAACAGCGAATTCTTGATATTAATCCCTTCTGTCAGGTTGACCTTTACAACACCCGCATCAGTTCCGACAATGCCCTTGATATTCTCAAGCCCTATGATGTGGTAGTGGATGGAACGGATAATTTCCCGACTCGCTACTTAGTGAATGATGCATCTGTCATCTTAGGTAAACCGAATGTTTATGGCTCTATTTTCCGCTTTGAAGGGCAAGCCAGCGTCTTTAATTATCAAGAAGGACCGAATTACCGTGATGTCTTTCCCGAACCCCCACCACCGGGAATGGTTCCCTCTTGCGCAGAAGGAGGCGTTTTAGGAGTCTTGTGTGGTGTGATTGGTTCCATTCAAGCGACAGAAACTATTAAGGTTATTTTAGGAATGGATACAACGTTGAGCGGACGTTTATTGCTTTATAACGCACAAACTATGAGCTTCCGCGAATTAAAACTGCGTCCTAACCCAGACCGTCCTGAAATTAAAGAACTCATTGATTATGAACAGTTCTGCGGTATTCCCCAAACTCAAGAGGAAGAAACCGATGTTCCGGAAATGACCGTTCATGAGTTAAAGCAGTTAATGGAACAAAAATCAGATGACTATGTTCTGATTGATGTCCGTAACCCCAACGAATACGAAATTGCCAAAATTCCAGGGGCAACTTTAATTCCCCTCTCGGAAATTGAAGATGGCAATGGTGTCCATAAAGTTAAAGAAATCACTAATGGGGGGCGTTTAATTGCACACTGTAAGATGGGTGGACGCTCTGCGAAGGCTTTACGGATCTTAAAGGATGCCGGTGTTGAAGGGATCAATCTCAAGGGTGGAATTCGGGCTTGGAGTCAAGAAGTCGATTCTTCTGTTCCTGAATATTAATCTTAAAGCTAGATTGAGGTGGGGAGAGGGAAAGGGATTATATTAGAATAAAGGGTTCAGTAACATCAGAGTTACTCTGATTTCTTTCTTCCTTCTCCTCTCCAAAGCCTCTTTATTTACCCCCAGAGGTCATCGCTTCTACAAGGGCTTTCCCTTTCAATTTCAGAGCTTCTTGTAAGCGGTCTGGTTTTACCACTTTTGCTTCTCCTCCAAACCCTAAAATCCAACGGTGAAAATCAATATCTTCTAATGACCATTGGGGTAAGTAAACCCGAAAGCGATGGGGAAATTTTGGATCTCCGGTTTTGCGGAGACTAAATAGAGAGCGGTTTTTTCGCATTAAATCACGATTGAAAGGTTGAGACATTTTCATTTGTTGGGGAGAGAAACGTTGTGTTCCTTCACTGATAAAAGGAAAAATAGCATCACTAAACCAAAGTTCAATCATGACTTCTACTTGCTGACGCTGCGATGGATCACTGCTAAGATAGTGCTTTTGCAGGTCAGGGTCAGATCCTAAGAAGATTCCACCAGAAGACTGATACAGATGAATGAGACGTTGTAAGGATTTGCGTTGGACACTACGCGATCGCGCTTGATTTTGCGGTTTCCCTAAAAAAAGTCGATCTAATCGTTCAAATTGCAATAAGCCTTTTTTTGCCCCTTCATAATGTTCAAAGCCCAAATACCAACCGATATGATGAAACACCAGTTGTAGCGGGTAAGCACGGAACATGGTTTCCACTTCGGGATTAAATCTTCCGCTATGGGGAAAACGTCCTAATTCTAATAATTGTCCTTGCGCGATCGCACTTTCAACTTTCTCGGTTTCTTTTGCCAAGGAAGAATCAGATACCATCTCTCGATCAACAATATTGCGGTTATGAATTGCCCGCACAGGGTATTGATCAGAGTCGATTAACTTTGCAGTTTTCATCCGTGCTTCAAATGTCTCATACACTTGCAGCGCGATCGGATCATCTAAGTGTTTTGCTTGGGTTTCTAAAACTTGAAAGACTTTAATCAGATCCGCTTGTGATAAAACAGCAGTTCCGGCAAAATAACCTCGCTTCATGGGAAACTCAGGAAGAATCCCATAGGGTTTTAAGGCTTTTTCGATATCTTTACGCAAGCGATCGCGTGAATCATCCATGACCAAATTTTCCTCGCGCATCCGTTCGACTAAACTATTTAAAGTTCCCCCTAACTCTCGCTTCCAAATAAAAGGTTCTTGAATAATTAAGCGAATGGTTTGGATGAGGCGTTGGAAGGGTTCTAAGTCGGAATAACTATGAGTGGGTTGATCTGAAGCCCCATGCACAGAGATTTTGAGATCGCCACTGAGATCAGCATGACCAACGACCCCATTTTCTTCTAACCAGTTTAAATCTTGCGCGATCGCGCTGGGATCAGCATAAATGGGATCAACCACCTGACTGATAAAAGCACAAATCTCATCAATTTCAGTTGCAAATTGTTTCCGACGTTTGCCAATAACCGCCTTTACTGTTTCTGGATCAGTGCTTTGTAAATTGCCAATTCCCGGATAACTTAAAAGTAAATGAATCAAATACATTAAACGCTCAAAATCGAGTAAATCAGAATAGGCGTGGCGGGTAATTTTCTGAATCCGATTTTGGCGATTCACAACGGTTCGGGAAAATTGTGATTGCTTATATTCAAATTGATCGATAAGAGGCGTTTTTAAGTTCGGATTTAAGTCATAAACCGTCGCAAACCCTTCCGCAGCAATAGGGGGAAATGTTTTCAAAGCCTCAAACATCCGATGAATAACCTCATCTGGCACTGAATTTTCTCGCTGCTGATTCCAACGCAAACAAGTTTTTAATGGCGTTTTGAGGTGCCAACCGAACCATTCCACCTCTGAATATTCATGCAAATGTTGCAATAAACCAATTCGCCAAGGACGCTTCGCGTTAGTCGCATCATAAATAACAGGATCACCCGCATTCAGATGAGTTTTAACTTGTGAAAAGACCTC
>JAVLCL010000227.1:0-5760 GCA_031580825.1 Halothece sp. Uz-M2-17 | reverse complement strand
CTTAAAGACTCTATAAAGCTTGAGTAGATATATGTCTACAAAATTAGTAACTATCGTCTAAAGGGCTAAGTTTAAAGTAATGTTCCGTTTCAGTTGGATTGTTTTATCTTGTTTATTACTGATTAGTTGCGCTCCCGGTGATCGCTCTGTGGCAAACTCAGAAACCTCTGCAACAGAGTCGTTGGCGCAAGAACTGCCGATTCGTGCTGAAGTTGAAATGGGTGGGCAAACCATTGCCTTAGAAGTTGCCGAAACCCAACAACAACAAGCCATTGGACTGATGTATCGAGAAGAACTGCCGGCTGATCGCGGAATGTTATTTCCGATGGATCCTCCTCGTGTGCCTCGCTTTTGGATGAAAAATGTTGAGATGACACTGGATATGATTTTTGTTCGTAATGGCACAATCCGCGCGATCGCGCACCAAGTTCCTCCCTGCGAAGAAGACCCTTGTCCCACTTACAGCCCCAATGTTGTCATTGATCAAGTCATTGAACTGCGAGGAGGACGCGCCAAAGAATTAGGGTTAGAAATGGGAGATTCGATTGCAGTCCAATATAAGGACTTCAGTTTGTCAAATTAGATACAGACAGGAGATTTGAAAGTCAAAAGCAACCCCTTAAAATAAGAAAGGAAGAGTTGCAGTTGAGACTGCAATCGTTGCTCTAGTCATTAAGGAAAAACTGGGAAGCATGAGTGAGACAGAAGGCACTAAATTATTATTAGTTGATGATGAACCCAGCTTACAAGAAGCAGTGCAAGCCTATTTAGAGAATGAAGGGTTTATCGTCAATGTCGCAAGTAATGCGAATGAAGGATGGCAATTATTAGAACAGGATGTTCCAGATTTAGTGATTACTGATATTATGATGCCCCAAGTGGATGGCTATCAGTTTTTAGAGAAATTACGGGACGATCCACGCTACAAAGGACTACCGGTGATTTTTTTAACCGCGAAAGGGATGACCGCTGACCGTATTAAAGGACATCAAGCCGGCTGCGATGCTTATTTAGCGAAACCCTTTGATCCTGATGAGTTGGTTGCTATTGTCAAGAATTTATTATCCCGTCGAGAAAGTATGATGAGTGGGGGAGAAAGTAATGCTAATTTAGGCGCGATCGCGCAGCAGATTGCAGAAATTAAAAGTCTTCTCGGACAACAAGGTAATGTCAAAACTACCCCCAGTCCCATTAAAATTGATCTCACTCCTCGTGAACAAAGTATTCTCAATCTGGTTGCAGAAGGGTTAATGAACAAAGAAATTGCTCGTCGTCTTGAAACCAGCGTCCGCAACGTCGAGAAATACGTCAGTCGTTTGTTTAGTAAAACTGGAACCAATAGCCGAACCGAATTAGTCCGCTTTGCCCTGCAACACGGCTTAACAGAATAGTCATGGCTTCTTAGTTTTTTGGTCTTTATTTTCGGGTAACGGGTCACTGTTGAGCAACCAATGAACCGCATCCAAAAGATTGTTGGCGGTGTAGTGGGGAACGGTTTGATGTTGATAGGTTCCTGCTGTAACCGCTTGACCATATCCCGTTTGCACTAAGATCCCTTTCGCACCAGCGTTATAAGCTAAGTCGATATCAGTTGCTTTATCGCCAACTACCACACTGGCTTTTAAATCTAAATCGTGTTCCCAGGCAGCAGCAACTAACATTCCTGTATTCGGTTTGCGCCATGTACTCCAAGCCGTGAACTCTGGATTGGTTCCCCCGGCACAAGGGCTTAAATAAGGACAATAGTAAAGGGCATCTAACTTGGCTTGGGCTTCTGCTGCCAGTAGTTCCTGTAACCGTTTGTGTAAGGCTTCTACATGATCTAAAGAATAGTAACCCCGAGCCGGTCCTGACTGATTAGAAATCAAGCAACAGAACAGTTGATGTTCATTAAGAATGCGCACCGCTTCTGCTGCGCCTGGGATAAGATGTAAATCTCCGACCTGATGGAGATAGCCCGCTTCTTGGTTTAAAACTCCATCACGGTCAAGAAAAACTGCTGGTTTAGCCACGCCAAATTTGTTCAAGGACAGAATTAACTTCAATATCAGCGATCGCGCCTGTAGGAGATTTTATCCCAATACAGGACGAATTGTCGGGCGGTAATAATTTTTTCGGATCAGTCGGACCAAACAGCGCGATCGTATAAGTTCCCACAGCAACCGCTAAGTGCATCGGGGCGCTATCCGTACATAACATTAAACTGCCCCCAGCAATCATAGCAGATAGTTTACCAATATCAGGAGGACTGGTGACTTTCAAGTTGGGATTGACTTGTAACAGTTGCTCAACCCACATTTCATCTTCCGGTCCCTGCACCAGCACAATCGGTAAGTTAGGCTGTTTCTTTTGTAGATCAGCAATGATATCTTTCCATTTGGTCACGGGGTAAATTTTATCAATGCCTTTGTCTTGGGCAAGTTGACTGGAACCGCCATGAATCACAATGTAATTACCATCTTTAATATCCAGACGCTCTTGTTCCTGCTTTCCCCATTGGATATCGCTTTTCGGAACATTCACTTGTAGGGGCGGACAAGGGATGTTGATATTTAATCCTTTCAGCAAGTCATGGTACATCTGAGCAGCATATTGTTCGGTTTTAAGAGGCACGGTACTGGATAAAAAGGCAGATCCTGAACTTTCATAGCCGATACGGACGGGGATGCCATTTAACCACAGCAAAAAGCCCACTGTCCAGCGACGACCCAAGGTGAGGGCAACTTCATACTCGCGATCGCGTATTACTCCCAACAGATTCAAATAATCCGCTAAACTATTGCGATTTTTATAATCAAACACCAGCACGTCATGAACATGAGAACACACCCGATACGCTGCTTTAGCACGAGGTTCTACTAAAACATCAATTTGTGCTTCCGGATAGGCATTTTTCAAGTCAGCGAGGGTCGGGAAAAATAAGATTTGATCCCCAATTCCTCCGGGGACAAGAGTGAGAATACGCATGATAAGGGCTAAATTTTAATTCCGTTTTTGCAATCAAGTTAATTTTAAGGGCAACCGTAGTCCATTCGCACCGATCACTTGGATTTTCATTAGGTTTCCTTCCCGAATCGACTCAGTGACTTTTGATTCAACACCAGTCATTAATTAATAGTTCTACAACCACTCTAAGCCGATTCCCCGAGCCATCATCGCAGCTAACAGGGGAATCGCGCTAAATCCGACCAATTCAATATTAATAATCCAATGAATGAGATTCGTACGGAAAGGAGTCACTTTTGGCGCAATATTTTGCCGGAGTTTCCCAATCCACAGTAAATAAGAAATTGTGGGATACAGAGAAATGGTAGCAACTGCAAAGAAAACGATCACTTTTGCCCAGAAAACAGGATTTTCAGTATAAAACTCGGTTCCTTTGCCAAAATAAAGTAAGCGTAACACCCCAGTGGCGAGGATTGCCGTGGCAGCAGTGCCATAAATGCCATCTGCAATCAGAATTACCCAGCCTTCTCGAATACTGAGTTCTGATTTCATGGTTTGTCGTTCAACAATCAACGACGCGAGAACCAGTCCAAAACTCAGATAATGAATATAAGCAACAATCGCGCTCTCCCACATCATCGAATTAACTCCTCTTTTTTATAAATATAGCCACATAGCAATATAACAATATTTTCAATTGACAGGTCAAGGGGAAAGGAAGGGCTTAATTCCTCATGAGTGCCAATGAATTTTGATCAGTCAATTCATTGAGCTTAATTGTTGCAAAGCCATGACAACTTCTTGCACTACTGTTTTCCAATCATCAAGACGCTTCTGTCGAAATAAGCGCATTGTCGGATACCAAGGACTATCTTCTCGGTTTAACAACCAACGCCAGTCTGCCCTTTGAGATAACAACGTCCATACCGGCTTCCCTAATGCCCCTGCCAAATGGATGACTGAAGTATCAACACCAATCACTAAATCTAATGCTTGTATCGCCCGTGCGGTTTGCCCATAATCCGTTAACTGCGGACTGAGATCCACCATTGATACAGCGTCAGGAAGACGTTGTAATGATTCTGTTGCTTCTCCTTTCTGTAAACTGTAGAAAGAATAGCCCGATAACTGCAATAATGGTAACAAGTTTTCTAACCGACAAGAACGATGATGATCGTTTTGATGAGTGGGACTTCCTGCCCAAACAATGCCGATTTTGGGTTGTTGCGGGTTAATTTCAGGCAAAACTAAGGGTTGTTCAACTAATCCTTTCCCCACATAGGGAACAGTATTGGGAATGGTTTCTAACGTCGTTTGAAAAATATAGGGTAGGCTCATCAAAGGGATATAGGTATCAAAAACACCAGTAGAAATCTCACTGGGCAGATAAATCCCATCCACCCCTTCCACCGTTGCCAACAGAGGTTTTAACGCTTCGTTACAAGACAACAATAAACGCCCACACCGTTGCCTCAGTAACGGTAAGTAACGGACAAACTGAATGGCATCTCCCGCTCCTTGTTCCGCAGAGACGAGAATTGTTTTATCAGTAATGTCTTCGCCTTGCCACTGGGGATGAGAATATTGAAATGGTGTAAATTTTGGGGTTTGCCAGCGCCATTCTGCCTCCTCCCATCCGGTGAGAAACTCCCCTGCTTCTAAAAGCGTTAACCCCAGATTAAAATGGGCATCGGGAAACTGATCTCGAATTGAAATGGCATGGCGAAAATATTCAATCGCTTTTGATAAGTTCTTTTGCCGATGATAGAGAAGTCCTAAATTATTATAGGCTTCGGCATAGTAAGGGTCATTGGCGATGACTTCCTGTAGATGAGAAAAAGCTAAATCTGACTGTTCTTGTTCGAGATAAACGACTCCCAAGTTATAACGCGCGATCGTAAAGTTGGGGTCTTGTTCTAAACAAGTGTGATAGTGTTGTGCTGCGGTAATTAAGTCCCGTTGATAGTAGGCTTGGTTGCCTAATTGCAAGTAATCATTAATGGTACGAGGCATCTCACTAGGTTGCACCGTTTCTTGTAATGCTGCATCCGGTAGAACATAGGAATTGCGTAGTAAGGTCTCATCTCCATCAATGATTTCCGGAAAACGAAGATTCGGTAAAACACTGACAGCAAAGATTTCTTGCACCCCTTCCTCAAATCGTAAAAAGGCAACCGTTTCTCCGGTCTTGATGTTAACCACCCACACCCCGCAATGACGCGGTTCTTTACTTTGGGTTAAAGGAAGTCCACTAAAGACGGCTGATTCTCGCACTTGCGATAAGCCAATAAAAGCAAAATCCCCCCAAAATTGCAGACCTCGGGTAAAGCCTGGCAGGGTGGCGACGGTTTCCCAAGTTCCTGTTTCCAGATTAACCTTAGCTAGCGACCCATAGCCTGACTCTAAAACCCATAACTGGTCGCGATACCAACGGGGAGAATGTGGCATAGATAGTCCTCGACAGAGAATCCTATTGTTGGTGATATCCATGAGAATTCCCCCATTGGCTTTATTTTTCCGCCATCCCCCAGCCGTATCAGTTTCTCCTAAGGCGGTGACATAGCGAGGCTGTTCATTGCGCACTGCTAAGCCATTAAGATGACAGCGATCAGTTAAATCATACGCACTGATAAACGGAGGTCGCCATTGGGGGACAAAGCTATGTACGCGATCTAGGGTACATAAACAGGAAAAGCGAGTATTAACAAACCAAAGTTCTTCTGACGAACCAATATAAGCCATTTCGTGGATATCAATATCCCCTGTGAAATGTACTTGTCGAGGGAGAAAACAAGCATCATGACGATGAGGGGG
>JAVLCL010000226.1:0-5782 GCA_031580825.1 Halothece sp. Uz-M2-17 | reverse complement strand
TTAGGTTAGACTATCTTAGGTTCATTTAGATATAAGTAAATCTTGTATAAACAATCAGAAAATATTATTTGAAATGATGATTAAGGTTGCTGTTATTGAAATAACTCATTATCCTAAAGTAAAATTAATCTCTTAATTAGGGTAGCGTTTATCATGAATTTCGTCGATCTAATTCTCGAGCAATCTCATAATTTGGTTAACAAGCCCGCCTATATTTTTCTTGAAGACGGAGAAAAAGAAATAATTCGTCTTACCTATAAACAGCTATTTACAAAAGTTTTAACGGTTGCTGCACGACTACAAAGCGTAACAGCACCAGGCGATCGTGTTTTACTTCTCTACTCTTCTAGTATAGAGTTTGTCATTATTTTCCTCGGATGTCTTTGTGCAAACGTGATTGCAGTGCCAGCCTATCCGCCTCGCCGCAATCAACGTCTAGGTCGTCTGTTGGCAATTATTAATGATGCGCAACCGTCTCTAATCCTCACAAGTAATCATTTGCTTGAATCAGTAGGTGCTCATTTACAAAAACTAGAGCTAAGTCATCTTCGCTGCTTTTCGGTTGACCAGTTGCCTGAGAAAAAAGCAGAAGACTGGCAAGAACTGCCAATCAATCCAGAAACACTTGCATTTTTACAATATACTTCTGGTTCCACTGGCAATCCCAAGGGAGTCATGGTCACCCATGGCAACCTCTTATACAACGAGGAAATGATGAAGCTAGCTTGGGGGCATGATGAAACAACAGTTTACGTCAATTGGTTGCCTCTTTTCCACGATATGGGATTAATCGGTAGTGTTTTACAATCGCTCTACCTGGGAGTCCCTTGTATTTTAATGTCTCCAACAGCCTTTTCCCAAAAACCAATCCGTTGGTTGCAAGCTATCTCTGATTACCAAGCAACAACGAGCGGCGCTCCTAATTTTGCTTATGACCTTTGCGTCAATCGCATTTCTCCTGAACAGCGAGCTCATCTGGATTTAAGTTCGTGGAAGGTTGCGTTTAACGGCTCGGAGCCGATACGGTCTGAAACCTTGCAAAGATTTTCTAAAGCTTTTGCGGAATGCGGTTTCAGAGCAGAAGCGTTTCATCCTTGTTACGGTATGGCAGAGGCAACTTTGATGATTTCGGGAGGATTGTGCAACTATGAGCCAATTGTTAATTACGTAGAATCTTCTGCTTTAGAAAAAAATCAAATTTTATCCCTTGAGCTGTCTCATAAAAACAGTCGCTCTTTAGTAGGTTGTGGTCACACGCTTTTGCAACAGGAAATTATCATTGTTCATCCCGATTCCCGAACTGAATGTTGTCTTGGAGAAGTTGGAGAAATTTGGGTTTCAGGAGAAAATGTTACTCAGGGATATTGGCAACGCCAGCAAGAAACACAGGAAATTTTTGGGGCTTATATTTACGATAGCGATCGCGGACCTTATTTGCGTACTGGCGATTTAGGCTTTTTAGATCAACAGGGAAATTTATTTGTTACGGGACGTTTAAAAGAAGTCATTGTTATTCACGGTCGCAACTACTATCCTCAAGATATTGAGTTAGTTGCTGAAAGAAGTCATCCGGCATTGCGTCCTCATAGCGGTGCCGCTTTTTCTGTTGAAATTGATGCTCAGGAACGCCTAGTTATTGCTCACGAGGTAGAACGTAGCTATCTGCGGAGGCTTAATGTCTCTGAAATCGCTGGAGCAGTTCGCAAGGCAATTTCTGAAGAATTTGATTTAGCAGTTTACACAATTTTATTATTAAGAACCAATAGCCTTTTAAAAACGTCTAGCGGCAAAATTCAACGTCGAGGATGCCGTCAAGCGTTTTTAGACAATACGCTTAAGGTAGTGGGTCAAGATCAGGCTAAATCAAGAAGTAATTTGAGTAAATCAAATCATGATTCAAACCATCCTCTCAATTTAGAAGAGAAAGAGTTTCAGCAGTGGTTAATTACAGAAGCAGCTGAGCGATTGGGCATTAATTCGGTTGAAATTCAACTAGATCGCCCGCTGACAGAATATGGTTTAAATTCAGTAGAGGCAATGGTTTTTTCGGGGGATTTGCAGGAAAAGTTGGGGCAATCGCTACCGGTAACGTTGCTCTACGACTATCCTACTATTAATGCTTTGTCCCAATGTATCAAGCAATCAAAATTTAATAAAGATTCCAGAAAGATCGCTTTGCCAGCTCTTGACTTAGAGCAAGAAGCGCGTCTTGAGGCAACCATTCAGCCCAATCCCATAGAGAATTTACAAGTTTCTAATCCAAGTGCTGTGTTTTTGTCTGGATCAACAGGATTTTTAGGTGCTTTTCTCTTGGATGAACTTTTGTATCAAATTGATGCTAATGTCTATTGTTTAGTCAGAGCCAATGATCTTGAGACTGCTCGAAAGAAAATAGAGAATAATCTTCAGACTTATCAGCTTTGGAAAGAGCAATATCGAGAACGTATTATTCCAGTGTTGGGAGATATTGCTCAACCAAAATTTGGACTAACAGATGCAATGTTTGAGAAGCTGGCAAGCCAAATTGATGTTATTTATCATAGTGCAGCGCAACTGAATTTTGTTTCTCCCTACAATAGCTTAAAACCAGTTAATGTCCAAGGAACTCAGGAAATTATCAAATTTGCAAGTTTTGTTAAAACGAAGGTGTTACATTACATTTCAACAGTGGCCGTCTTAGAATCTAGGGCTTATCGGGGAAAAGTCATTACTGAGTCGGATTCTCTCAACCATAGTGAAGAAATGTATATGGGCTATTCTCAAAGTAAATGGGTTGCCGAAAAACTAGTCCGAGTAGCTCAAGAACGGGGTTTGCCGGCTTGCATTTATCGCCCCAGTCTAATTGCTGGAGATAGCCGTAGCGGCATTTGGAATACCGATGATTTTACCTGTCGTTTCTTTAAGGGGTGCATTCAATTAGGGAGTTTTCCTGATCTTGATTTAGTTTTTGACCTAGCGCCTGTAGATTATGTTGCTCGCGCGATCGCGCTTCTTTCCCGCGATCAGGATCAGTTTGGCAAAACCTTTCATCTTCTGCATCCAGAGCCAATTCCTTGGAATCATGTTATGGGATGGATTCGAGACTTCGGCTATCCGATGGAAGAGGTTCCCTATAAACAATGGGTCAACCAGTTACTCAATCAGGTTCGCTCATCAACTGAGAATGCATTATCATCACTGGCTCCCTTTTTTAATATACGTTGGAGTGAGGAAGGATTAACCATCCCAGAATTGTACACTGCTGGAGAAAAAGCAAAGATTTCCTGCAAACAGACAATTCGGATAATTAAAGAAAATAGTGAACTCGCTTGTCCTACTTATAGTCCACAGTTTTTAAAGAGCTACTTTTCCTACTTTCAGCGTTGTGGTTTTATTAATTCTTATCAATCAACTCAAATAAATCAGATTGATAATTAAAAAATAGAATGTAATAATTCTGATTGAAAAATTTCAAAAAATTTAATCTAATCCTATTAGAATATATCTTAAGACAGAATTGTAATTTTTTTAAGTATATATGAAAATTTTTTTATTAATCTGGTTTGGGCAATTAGTTTCTGCGATTGGTTCTCGCTTAACTGGTTTTGCCATTGGTGTGTGGATGTATCAACAAACTGGCTCTGTAACGCAGTATGCTTTAATTTATTTATTTACTTATTTACCGGAAACATTAATGTCACCTATTGCAGGCACATTAGTGGATCGTTGGGATAGACGGATAGCTATGATAGTCAGTGATACTGGTGCAGCAATTTGTACGCTAGCGATCGCTTTGCTGTTATTCAATAATTATCTAACCCCCTGGAATCTTTATTTTCTCCTAACAATCAAAGCTGGATTCACCGCTTTTCAAATCCCTGCTTATACCGCTGCTACCACTCTTTTAGTATCCAAGCAACACTATAGTCGTACTGGCGGAATGATACAGTTAGCCCAAGCTACATCCCAAGTAGCTGCTCCCATGCTGGCAGGTTTCTTGGTGGGTGCAATTCACGTAGAAGGGGTGTTTGTAATTGATTTTTTTACCTTTTTAATAGCCACTTTTACCCTGCTGACTGTTAAGTTTCCTCAGCCGGAAGCCAGTCTAGCTGGAAAAAACAGCAAAGGATCATTTTGGCGAGAGATATCCATCGGTTGGCAATATATTACTAAACGTCCGGGGATGTTAGGATTATTAATATTTTTATTGATCCCTTTTTTTACTTTGGGGATGCTGGAGACATTATTTACACCTTTGATCCTCAGCTTTGCTTCTGTTGCTCAATTAGGGATAGTGCTGACGGTTGGAGGTTGTGGCTGGGTATTAGGTAGTGCGTGTATTGCATCTTGGCGAGGTGTAAAAAATTATGTTTATGGGATATTTAGTTTTGTTGTTATGCAAGGATGCTGTTTGTTGCTTAGTGGGTTGCAGCATTCAGTCGTACTCGCTGGATTAGGTTGTTTTGGCTATCTCTTTGCTTATCCAATCATTCTTAGTTGTAATCAAGCAATTTGGCAAAACAAAGTCTCACCTGATTTACAAGGACGAGTTTTTGGTGTGCGCCGTTTGATTGAACAAATACCACTTGGGATTGCTTATATTGTTGCAGGTCCTCTAGTTGATGACTATTTTGAACCTTGGTTAGCTAAAAATGGATTATTAGCGGATAGCGTGGGTAAGATTTTAGGTGTCGGCACAGGACGAGGTATTAGTTTCCTATTTATTATTATTGGCAGCCTCAACATTTTTGCAACCTTTTTTGCTTATCAATACCCAAAAATAAGATTTATTGATGAGAGTTTACCTGATACCAATTAGAAGTCAACTAATAACCAACTTTATAGGTTAAGCAATACTATTTAAATGTTACTATTCAATAAAGCTAATAACTATAATACTGAAAATGCAAAAAGTTATTCCTAGCATATTAGAAAGAAAATTAGAAGAAATTTCGTATTATTTAGTACCAATTGTGCCAGCAAGTGTTCAACCTAATCAGATTACTTTCGCAGGATTTATTGCTGCAATTATTGCTGGTATTTCCTTTTACTTAGCATCATTTAACAAAAATTGGTTATTAGTTGCTATTTTGGGAATTACTATACACTTGATTTTAGATGGATTAGATGGCGCAGTAGCTCGTCAGCGCCAATTGAAATCCAAATCAGGATATTTTCTTGATTTATTCTTAGATTGCATTGCGTTTATAATTATCCCATTGGGAGTGTTTTTTTCAAGTTATGATCCTCTAAAAATTTTTATATTTAATGGAATAGCTTATGCCTTGAATTCTTTATTATTAATACATTGGGTGCATTTAAGAAATAAATGGGTTCTTCCCATTTTCGGTCCCTGCGAGGTTCATTTAACTTATATTTTAATGGCAGCTATGACTTTTTTATGGAGTGAACCAGTTATTATCATCAATGATTACGCATTAGGCTGGTTTGAGTTAATTACTCTCATTGGATTGCCATTAATTACTTTAGAATTTTTGCTTTCTGCCTATAAACTATTTCAAGAATTAAAAACAGATACCTAATAACTTTTATGTGAAATAGCTGACTTTATAATCCCAGCTTTAATTTTACTTCTAGTATTTGTGAAACAAGTTATCGGTTTGCTGAGGTCATTTAAGAGAACATGAAAAAGACAATTCAACTTAAGCAATTACTCAATTCTGAATCTTTAGAGTTTTTGATGGAAGCTCACAATGGAATGAGTGCCAAAATAGTTGAAGAAGCAGGTTTCAAGGGAATTTGGGCGAGTGGATTATCAATTTCTGCTCAGTTAGGGGTACGA
>JAVLCL010000225.1:0-5786 GCA_031580825.1 Halothece sp. Uz-M2-17 | reverse complement strand
AAAAAAAAACTGTTCCTTATTTAAAGGACAATTATAACTTCATGCTTAAAACTTCTCTGTGTTCCTCTGTGACTCTGTGGTTCAATTAATATAAATCTCCTCTAGAAATATCATTAAATTATACTGATCTCTTTCTGTTCTTTGTATCTTTGTGGTTTGAAACAATCTAACACGATAAAAGGAGAGAGAAAGTCTTAATTTCTTCCCCTCTCCTCATGAAGTTGGAATCAATAATTCCTATTTAGCAACGACTGATGCAGGTGTTTCTTGTTGGAAGAAAGTCGATAAAACTTGTTCTGCAATTTGAGAACTGTTTAATCCTAGATCAGCAATCGCTTCTTCAGGTTTTGCATGATCGACTAACTGATCGGGAACACCAAACCGCTTCACAGGGACTAAGATGTTATTGTCCATAAAGGCTTCTGTTACCGCCGAACCAAAGCCACCCATTAAACAACCTTCCTCTAAGGTGGCGACGCGCCCAATTTTCTTCGCCAGAGGGAAGATTAACTCAGTATCTAAGGGTTTGACGAAACGAGAATTGACCACAGTTGCTTCGATGCCATGTTCACTGAGAATTTCAGCAGCTTGCATGGCGGTAGAAACCATAGTTCCATAGCCTAAGAGGAGAATATCATCTCCATTGCGGAGAATTTCACCTTTGCCAATTTCGACTGGTTCCCACCCTTCTTCCATAAGGGGAACACCAATGCCATTTCCACGAGGATAACGCATCGCGATCGGACCATCGGTGTAATTAACACCAGTGACGGTCATCCGTTGTAATTCGGCTTCATCTTTCGGTGCCATAATCACCATATTGGGGAGACACCGCAGATAGGCAATATCATACATTCCTTGGTGAGTGGGACCATCAGCACCGACAATTCCCGCGCGATCTAAACAGAAGAAAACGGGTAAGTTTTGAATGCAGACATCATGAATGATTTGGTCATACGCCCGTTGTAAGAAAGTAGAGTAAATAGCAGCGACAGGACGCATTCCTTCGCAAGCTAACCCCGCAGCCACTGTAACTGCGTGTTGTTCAGCAATACCGACATCAATGTATTGATTTGGAAGTTTTTGCTGGAGTTTATCTAACCCAGTTCCCGTCGCCATAGCAGCGGTAATCCCGATAATGTTGGGATTATTTTCAGCAAGTTGGGTTAGGGTATGGGCAAAAACTTTGCAATATTTCGGGGGTTTTGGTTTACTAGACGGCTGGGCTTTTCCGGTGGCGATGTTGAAGGCACTTTGGGCATGATATCCCACTTGGTCTTTTTCCGCGATCGCGTAACCTTTTCCTTTCGTTGTGGCAACATGGACTAAAACCGGACCAGTCACTTGTTCCGCTTGTCTAAAGGTATGAATTAATTCGCTTAAGTTATGTCCATCAATGGGACCAAAATATTTAAAGCCTAATTCTTCAATCACAGCCCCCACTTTAGGAACTGCCAATCGTTTCATTCCTTCTTTCACCCGTTCCATTTCTGGGGTTAAAGATTCGCCAAAGAAAGGTAAATGCTTAAATTGTTCTTCTAAATTGTCACTTAAAAACTGCATCGGTGGTGATAAACGTACCTTATTCAGATACCGAGAAATCGCTCCCACATTCGGAGAAATCGACATCTCATTATCATTGAGAACCACCATTAAATTGGTATCGGGGAGATGTCCCGCATGGTTAATGGCTTCTAGTGCCATACCGCCGGTTAAAGCGCCATCGCCAATCACAGAAACGACCTTAAAGTCTTCTCCTTTGGCATCTCGCGCCAACGCCATTCCTAAGCCAGCAGAAATGCTAGTGGAGGCATGACCTGCCCCAAAATGGTCAAAAGGACTTTCACAGCGTTTAAGATAGCCAGCAATGCCATCTTTTTGGCGTAGGGTATGGAAGTTATGATATCGTCCCGTAATCATCTTATGGGGATAGGCTTGGTGTCCTACATCCCAAATCACTTTATCGCGGTCTAAGTCAAGCGTTTGATATAAGCCAAGGGTGAGTTCAACAACGCCTAAACCGGGTCCAAGGTGTCCGCCACTGGTGGAAACCGTTTCCAGATGTTTTTCCCGAATTTGTCGGGCGATAGTTTCCAATTGACGAATAGATAGCCCGTGCAACTGGTTGGGATGGGTAATTTCGCTAATGTGCATAGGTTGCGTTACTTAACAAGTGCTACCGTTTGGTTTTGCTTATTTTCTCTACTGTAAAGGATTGAAGCCTGCTAATTATGCTACTTTGTTGCAAAATGCAATATGGTCATTAGTCATTTGTTCTCTCTCCCTCTCCCCAACCCCCCCCCCTCTTGGTACGTGGTAACTGATCACTAATAATAGGGAATAATGAGTATGATCGTGTTCTAGAAAGGATTTAAGATGGATTCAGTCACCTCTCAACCGAACGTCTCCCCGATTGACCAAGAAACCCCTCGCGTTGTTCAGACTTGGGAACTGAAAAAAGTCTATCGCACTGGATTTTGGTTAAATCAAACCGTTGAATCTTTGAAAGGATGTAGTTTAACTGTCTATGAAGGAGAAACGTTTGGCTTACTAGGACCTAATGGTGCAGGGAAAACAACCCTTTTAAAAATTTTATTGGGGATTGTTCGCGCCAGTGCGGGGCGGGCAGTATTATTAGGAAAACCCATCGGCGATCGCGCGGTGAAACAAAGATTAGGTTATCTCCCCGAAAATCCCTACCTTTACGATTATCTGACGGCTTGGGAATTTCTTCAGTTTACTGCCGGACTGTTTCAACTTCCTACCAGTGTTCAAAAAAAACGGATTCCGGAACTCATTGATCAAGTTGGGCTTGATCGCAAAACGGCGAAAAAGAAACAAATGCGCCAATATTCTAAGGGAATGTTACAACGAGTGGGGATGGCGCAAGCTCTAATTAATAATCCGGATCTGGTCTTTCTCGATGAACCGATGTCAGGTTTAGATCCGATTGGACGGTATCAAATGCGTGAAATTATTTCCCATCTCAAAGAACAAGGAAAAACGATCTTTTTTAATTCTCATGTTTTGGGAGATGTAGAACAAATTTGCGATCGCGTTGCGATTTTAGCACAAGGAGAACTTATTGCTTCCGGTTCTTTAGATGAATTATTAGGCAGTAAAGATACTTATCAAGTCGTGGGACGAGGAGGGAATTTCCAAGTATTAAAACAGTGGGTCAGTCATCTTGAATTTAATGAAAATCGTTGGTCTGGTCAACTGGTAAATCATCAAGATCCCAAAGCCTTTTTAAGTGCATTAGCGGAGATGAACGGAGAAATTTTAGAGTTAAAACTTGCCCGAGTTTCTTTAGAAGAATTCTTTTTACAACAGTTACGTCAAAGGGGAATTCAAACAAGTAAGTAAGATTTTTATAGCAATTTTCACGCTTTTAAAAAATGATTCATCAGGTACTGAGTTCCCGTTGGTTTTGGTTGGGCTGGAGCTTATTTTTTGCTGCCCTTTATAGTGGACAAGCGATGACTGAGGCATTTGCCTCTCAACCCATGATTCAAGACGATGCGAGACAATATTTATTTTGGATGTTTCGCTTTTTTGATCGGGAATTATTTCCCAATGATTTAATTGCTGATTATTTCCAATCGGTTACGCCTAATGGGTATGCGAGTCTCTTTCGTGTCGTCAGTTGGTTCGGGATGTCTCCCCTGCTTCTACATAAGCTCTTACCGTTAGGGCTAGCACTGGTTCTCACTATTTATGGCTTCTTCTTGACCCTGAAAATTTTTCCGTTTCCCTTTGCCGGATTTAGTGCAATGCTGCTACTGAACCAGAGTCTTTGGTTTCAAGATGACTTAGCCTCTGCAACGCCGAGAGCGTTTGTCTATCCACTGTTTGTGGCATTTCTGTATTATTTTATGTCTCGGAATTGGGTTGGCACTTTTAGCGCGATCGCGCTTTTAGGCAGTTTTTATCCACAATATGTTATTGTATCAGCTTTTGTGCTGTTTTTTTCTATCTTATCAACTTGGCGTAAAAAAATAAGAGAGAAAAAATTATATATCCTACCAATTTTAGGAGGAATCATTTGTTTTTTGATTCTGCTTCCTTATGCCTTAGACACTTCTCAATTCCAACCCGTGATTACTCGGGAACAAGCCTTACAACTCCCCGAATTTTATCCGGATGGGCGGGCAAGTTTTTTCTTTAATAACCCTGGGTATTTTTGGTTATTTGCAGAACGCAGTGGACTAATTCCTGCCCTGATGCCCCCGTTGATTTGGTTCGGTTTATTTCTCCCAATTTTATCTCGCTTTCCGGCTCAATTTCCACAGTTAAAAAAACTAAAAAAAACAGGTCTTTTATTACAAACCTTACTCGCTAGTTTTGTTTGTTGGTTTATAGCACATCTGGTTTTATTTCGGTTGCATCTTCCCAGTCGCTATACCGATCATAGTGGTCGTATTATCATGGCAATTGCAGGAGGAATTACGATCGCGCTACTGGTTGATTCAGGGATTCGTTTATTCCGTCAAAGAGATAAAACAATTGCGCGAGGAATCGGGAGTATTTTTTTAGTTGGATTATTAATATTTTATCCGTTTTTATCTCAACGATTTCCGGTTACGAATTATCGTCCTGCTAATGCGATCGCGCTGTATAACTTTTTTCAAGAACAACCGAAAGATAGTCTCATTGCTTCCTTAACACCACAAGCCCACTATCTCCCAACTTTTGCCCAACGCCCGATCTTGATTGGAGAAGAATATGCAATTCCTTACCATTTAGGATATTATCGAGAATTTCGAGAGCGCGCGATCGCGCTCATTACCGCTCAATATACACCTGATCCAGCGATATTAAAACAGTTTATTCAAAACTATGAGATTGATTTTTTTCTCTTGGAAGAGAACAGTTTCACTCGGGATTATTTAGAAAGAGATTGGTTACAGCAATATCCCGAAGCAACCGCAACAGCGATCACCAATTTTGAACAAGAAAAAATGCCTATTCTCCATCAATATCAGAAGAACTGTCATGTATTTCACGATGAACGATTCATAGTCCTTTCAGCAAGTTGTATCCTAAAGATAGAATCTAATTAAGGGTGATTGCAGAATCATCAATGAAATGAAAATTCAATGAGGATAAATAAAAATGGTTAAAATTAGTCATCGTCAGTCACTAGGAAAACAAACTGTTTATGATATCGGAGTGGAAAAAGATCATAATTTTCTTTTAGCCAATGGTTGTGTTGCCTCCAATTGTTTTAATAAGTCTCACTCCACGGCTTATGCGTATGTAACCTATCAAACGGCTTACTTAAAAGCTAACTATCCCGTTGAATATATGGCTGCATTGCTGACAGCTAGCAGTAACAATACCGACAAAATCGAGAAATATATTGATACTTGTCGGCGGATGAATATTGATGTGGAACCGCCAGATATTAATCGCTCACAAATTGATTTTACCCCTGATCATGAAAAGATTTTGTTTGGTTTATCAGCAGTGAGAAACTTAGGACAAGGGGCGATTGAAAATATTTTAGCAGCGCGAGACGAAGCAGGGGGAACATTTACCTCTCTTGCGGATCTTTGTACCAGAATTGATTTACATACCGTGAACCGTCGCGCTTTAGAAGCCTTAATTTATTGTGGTGCTTTTGATAAAATTAATCCGAATCGGAATCAACTGTTACATGATTTAGAACCGGTTCTAAGTTGGGCACAAAGTCGAGCGAAAGATAAAGCCAGTGGACAAACTAATCTTTTTGAAGCCCTCAATAGTAATCAAGAAGAAGAGAATAGTCAAAGTAACTACAAAGA
>JAVLCL010000224.1:0-5787 GCA_031580825.1 Halothece sp. Uz-M2-17 | reverse complement strand
ACCCCCACCTGCCGTGGGCGAGGTGGGGGAATGCGTCACCCATTTGGTTCAAAAAAATTCGCTGTTCGCATAGAAAGGGGTTGCAATTTCCGAAATTGGTTATAAGCTGAACAGACAAGGATTGATAAGCAACCTGCCAAAATCATCTCTTAGTCAATATTTTGGCGTTTGTTTAATCTTCTTTAAGCAAATGAAAGATCACAAGTAATTGTGAGAGAATAGCGAAATAGCCAATTAAATTGGAACCTATGACTGAAGTTTACTGGCAAGCCAAATTATGGGGATTGCTACATGACCCAGTGTTCAAACCCCTCCACAGCAACTCAGGACGGGGTGGAAATAGTTTTTGGCGCGATCTACCGCCCTTAAAAAACTGGCATGAAAACGGTTGGAATCCCGAAGACTCACAGAAGACAATATTTCAGCATATTCGTTTAGCGGATTTTATCAGTTCCGCCAGCGATCGCGCAGCAATTGGTAGTTTAACCGCTGCTGTCAATTACAATCAAACGGGGTTAGAAATCAGTCATCTCCTCTCAGGGGCAAAATATCAATTTCAACTCAATGCTGAACAACATCAGCAATTACTTAAAAATCGCAAAGACGTTTTAGACTAAGCGGAAGCAAGGCTGCAATCCCTTATTCCTGATCCCATTCTTGAAGCATCAGCCCATGATTTAGCAGGAACCAAACGGTGGGCTGGTAGCGTCTTTCCGCCTAATGGACACACCCTTGCTGGGGCAATTCGTGGGTTACTCGGTGAAAAAGCAACCTTAACCCTCAAAGGACCTTTCTTATGTTACGAAACCACCCTTTATTTTCCCCGTCCTCTGGGGTTCCTCGGTTCAACTCCCTTATTTCCCTTAGATTGGCTCAGTGATAACAGCCTCAATCATACCCTGTGGGATCGCACCCGCCCTTGTCCCCTTGTCCCTGCCAATTTAGATGATTTGACTCAAGTTGACATCAAAAATCCCAATACTCGTCAATATTTGCCCAGTGATGTGATTCTGAATTATTTAAAGACAGGTCAAATTCAGCCTGAAGACTGGTCTTGTAAGCATGAAGGAGAAAAAAGCCCTTGGCAAGTGGAAACCCGCCCCCATAACGCCATGAAGGATGGCAAACGACAAGTTAAAGATGCCGATGGCTATTTTGTGGAAAATGCGATTCGGATGTTACCGAATTGGAGTCTCGCGATCGCGCTAGATCAACAACTGCAAACGCCAACCACATTCAGACTGGGTGGGGAAGGACATCAGGTGTTAATCGAAACCTGTCCCTCTCTCGGACAACAGTGGGATTCTATTCAAGCGCGATCGGAGGCAAACTTTCAAAGTGCGAATCGTTCCGTTGGCTATCTGGTGACTCCTGGTGTCTTTGAACGGGTGCAGAATAACAAACAAGCCAAATGTCGTCCTTGGCCCTGGGAATGGAAACTCGCTCACACCAGTAACCCTAATCAAATCCCTAGGGAATTAGTGGGAGTGGCAACAGACCGCGCCATTCCCATCAGCACCCGCTTACGAGATCAACATGATTCAGATCAAAGCATTCCCGCCCCCCCGGGCAGTCAATATTACCTTAATCAACCGCAAACTCTGTTTCAAGACCAACCGCAAGCGCCTGCTAAAGTCAAACGCTGGCGGAAACTCGGTTATTCGCAACTGCTTTGGATTAACGTTAATTAAGGATTAAAACCATGATGAATACTGTCTATTTTTACCTCCTCTCTCCCCTCTACACTGGCGGAACCACCCAAGAAGGCAACCTCGTCGGTATCGCCAGAGAATCTCACACCACCCTTCCTTATGTCCCTTCTAGCACCATTCGTGGTCGTTTGCGAGCAACATTGAAAAGCCAAGATCAAAATAAATGTTTCCAACTCTTCGGTACAGAATTAGATAACGCCCAACAACTCGAACAAGGGGATATTTGGGTCGGGGATGGATCATTACTCTGGATTCCTGTTCCCTCCCTCAGTCATGGCGTTGTGTGGATTAGTTCTCCGTTTTTATTACGCCGTTGGCAAAGCCGTCAACAACAGCAAACAACAACTCCCCAACCCTATAGTTGCAACTTTAATCAAAATAGCAAAGTTTATCTTAAAGATGCGATTATCAAATCTAAGGAACTGCAACCTTTTAACAATTGGCAATCTTTCATCCCCACAACAGCCAGCAGTATCGACAAAGTTTTAGTCCTTCCCGACCAACATTGTGCGACTCTGATTCAAATGAGTTTGTGGCGACAAGTAAAAATCAAACTGGATGAACACAAAGTTGTCGATGGCGGTTGCCGTTACGAAGAAGCCATTCCCCCTGATACTCTCATGTATTTTACTTGGGGACTCACCAACCAAGCTAACGGAACTGGACAACAATCACAAAACGACTTCCAAACTTTAATTAAAAATCACGACATCATTCAAATCGGTGGACAAGAAAGCCTCGGTCGCGGTTTTGTTCAACAGTGGAAATGATCAGTTACTATGAAACCCCAGACGATAAATCTTGATCACTGCTTCATATCTCACCCAAATAATTGATTGCATGATCTCATTCGGCTAATCGCTTTAAGAGATTATAATCTTCTCTCATTATTTTCTCTGCAACTTCCATTTGTTGGCTTAATTCAGTGTCATAGGGCTTAACTGTCAACCCATCTGCAGTTTCTATAATCTCAAGGAAATCACCTTGATTAATCTGGAGTTTATCCACAAGTTCCCTTGGCAAAATTACTCCGATTGAATCTCCCACTCTTGTCACTTTCAACTGCATACTTGACCAGTTTTTTCAATGATTACACTTGTTAATCTAGCATTTCTTGAAACGTATTCTTTTGATAGTGATCCAAAAATCACAAATGACTAATCAGGAAAAATTATGACTTTTGATCCCAGAACTATTGCAACACCCGTTTACGAAGTCTTACAAGACTTACGGATTCAACATGATAAAAACGAATCGCGCTTAAAAGAACAAAAAAGCCAAGCCGTTGAACTCTATACCTATCTTTCCACTTGGGGAATGATGCGCTTAAAAGCCGAAGAACAAGCCCTCTCTCAAGACGGGAAAAAAGATGTCGTTAAAAAGTATTTTCAATGTCTAGAAAAGCTAAGTGGTATTAAAAACTTAACCACAGCCCAAGGCTTAGAAACAATTAAAAATCTTTCCACAGATGACTATCTCGGTTTGACTGGCTTAGGACTCGAAATTGCCCAAGAATTTAGCTTTTGGGCAAATGCCATCTATCACGATATTACAGGAGAACAATAAAATCATGCCTTCTAATCAACGCCCAGCCTTACAACGTCCAACCCCTCGACCTCAGAACCGTCAAAATAGAAATAACCAACCTAACCACCGTCCAAACAATCGAGGAAATGGTGGTGGCGGAGGTCATCATGGCGGTGGTGGGGGAAATCATCACGGAAATGGCGGGGATAATAATAATCCGCAACCCTCTCCCTGGCTAGACCCTGATCACCAACTGCCAACGAGTCATAATGCCAGTTTTATTGAATACTTGCGCTGGATGCGTCCGCTATAGTATTAATGGAAAATCTAACTTGGATGATGTTCCAATTGGGGGGAATTGGTCAAGGGGCAAGACGACCTTGTTATTCGCGTCAAACAAGAGAACGTGCACCTTGGTTTCGGGGGTCAACATTTCTGGCGGGAAACGAAGATTTTTGGGAGACTCCAGAAGAAATTGAAGAATTTCGTGACTTTTTCTCTCGGAAATTAAAAGGCTTTTATTCTGCGTTATCTCAATTAACTCGGCAGTCAATTAGTTCTCAAAATTTACGTAGAGTCGGTGAGGTTGATGAAGAAAACTGGCAGGAAGTGATTGATCGTAACTGTCACATTGTTGTTTGTTCTGGAAAAAAACATTTTGATAAACCATATGCTTTAAGTATTCTACATCATCCATCTTTGAAGAAAGAAGTAAATAGAAAAAATAAAACGATTAAAGAGTATGATGGTAATCTCTGTGGAAAAGTTCGCGGTGGGGTAAAACCGTCTCCTGTTTGGATCGCTGATTTAGATGATTTCCAAGTAGTAACAGTCTTTGGTGCAACGGCTGATCCGCGTAAAAAGTATTTAAAAGAATTGCGCGATCAATCTGCTGAATACCTTCCCCTCTTTCCTCTAAAATAGTCTTCTAATCCCCCAATCTTTTTAGGGGGAGCATAATATGGTGTTATTCAAATTACTTGCCCAACTTCATTCTTAATTGACTGGGGTTTGTCCAGAATGAGTTTCATTTATTCTTCAGAGTGTTTCATCCCGCAGATGTTTTTGAAAATACTGCTGATACAACTGACAACTAGGAACTACACCATTGCCATTGAATTGAACCAGACCTAAACTTTGCAATTTAAAGGCAATAGATTGTTCTAATTCGACAGAGGTGGAACTGTGAACTACTTGTTTGTAAGCTGTTAATAAGGAAGAATTAGCTTGCAAGATTTCTAAATGTCGATGCAGGTGACGACAATAAATTCCAGCATCTGTCGTTGCTGTTTCAATCAATTCTCGAAAGTCCAGTCCTTGAGACAAACGAAATAAGGCTTGTTGCACTAAATACGGATGTCCTGCTAAAAGAGACATTAAGGCTTGATACTCTGTTTCTATCAAATTGACTGGATAAGATTGGGCTAATTGGATGATGTCCTGTTCCCGGAAAGGATTTAATTCGATCGCGAGTCCGACATTAAACGGAGATTTATTCACATCGAGGGGGATATAAACTTCTGTGGAATGAACAATAATCAAACATAAGTTCTGCCACAGGGGATTGCCACTTTCTCCATAAGAGGCTTCTTCATACCAAGACCGTAAGAGACTGAAGAAATCATCAGCAATTTCGGGATGCCCAAAGATTTCATCTACTTTATCCAGGGCGAGAACAAACTGATCCTTGAGATGAGGGAGAATACAGTCTTCAAAATAAGCGGTGCAGTTGCTTTTGCTACCAAAAGTATCACTCCAGTAGTGGCTCACTTCGTTGGGAAGTTGTAGTTTGCGAGTAATAGCAGCACAAAACCAGCGTAGAAATCGATCTAAATCTTGAAAAACAGCGCGATCGGCTTGTTGTAAGTTCAAGGCAACCGTGACCGCTTCAGGCTGTTCTTGCTTGGCAGCAGCGAGAATTCTCACCATCAGCGAAGTTTTTCCCATTTGCGCAGGGGCTTTAATGCGAATAAGGACACCCGGTTTCATAATTTCGCTATAGCAACGGGCTTCAACGGAGGGACGTTCGATGTAAAACCCAGAATTGAGGGGAATCGGTCCCTCTAAAGACTTGATTTGAGTAGGAGGAGTAGAAATTGGAGATCGAGAGGAGTTGACTTGAGCTTTGCTAGCTAGGAGCGCGATGAGGCTGGTTTTATTCACTTTTTCTCCAAAACTGGTTGAGAGAATTCTCCACAACTTCGGACCGACATCATGTTTAATATATTCCGGTGTATAACCCACATCTAAAGCAATTTCGTCATAGGTTTTCCCCTCCCAAGCCCCGCGCAAAACTTCAATTTCGATATTCTTGAGATGCCGAGAAGCCTGAGAAAAGACTGTAGCGTCAACAATATTTAAGGCGGTTTCAAAGGGAATGGGTTGGCTCTCGATTAAGGTTCTCATCTCTTGATTCAATTTTCAGTTCAGTTGGGTGAGTGGTAAGCTCCCCTTCTAATTATGGAAACGGAAACTTACTATTTCTACAATGTTCAATCTTTCTAGGATTGGAAAGATCAGTTCCATCACTAGGAATTTGATCTTGATT